>JARBUP010000069.1 GCA_029239575.1 Bacillota bacterium | reverse complement strand
AAAATCATATTTATCAGACAACTTACCCCAAATTACTGAATCAATTGTAAATTGGGTTAGGCAAAATAATAATGAAATCAACAAACTTATTGAAGATTCAGTAAATGAAGTGATAAAAGAAGCAGACCCATTAAAAGGAAAGCTTTTAAGTACACTTAAAAACAGTTATTTAAACAATTTAAGTGAGAAATACAATATTGTACAAAAAATTATTCATTATATACAGCAAGAAACTGAACCCGAAAAATTAAGTGTAAATATAAGTTCAAAAATCATAGAATATTTAAGTTCTGCATCAATAGGAGAAATACTTTCAACAGCTGAGAATAACAAAGTTATATCTTCTTTAAAAACCGCTGATTATATTACATCATATTTAAATGATTCTATTAAATCAATTATAGATGAATTTATAAATAAAATTCTAAGTTTAAAAATCAAAGACATTTTGCCTCAAGAATTTTATTCAAAAGAAATTATTAAAAATAAAATTATTTCATCAAGTTTAATTAACAAATCTTTGAGTAAAAGAGCTAATAATCTTGTTAATAAGTATCTCAATAAAAACTTAAATGAACTTATCGCAAATGATAATTTAAATAATTTCATTCCAAATTTTAAAGATTATATAAATAAATCTTTAAACGAGAACAAACATAATATAACAAAATTATTTAAAGAAGAATTATATGAAAATATTAATTCAATTAATCTTTATGATATTTTAAATAAGAATGCTAATATAGTTAATTCAATAAAAGAAAAGATTATTAATGAATTTAAAGTAATGTCTAATGAAGTTAAAAATAGTAAACTTTCTTCGGTTTTTGATAAAATTAACGAAATAGATAATATAAACAAGAACAGTTCTGAAATGTTAAGAAAGCTTATTATAAACAACATGGATACAATTTTAAGTGGATCCATAAAAGCTATTGTTCTTGAAAATTTAAATAAATTAAGCGATGATGAACTTGTTGATTTTGCTAATGACTTTATAGGAAGAGAACTTCAACCCATAATGTATTTTGGAGGTATATTAGGTTTAATCGCTGGTATCATATTAGCTTGGGTTCAAAATTCTCCCCCTAACTTAGGAAAAATTACTTTAGCTAATATGTTTACATGTGCTTTAGTTGGTTTATTGACTAATGTAATAGCCATTGACATGATATTCAAGCCATATAAGGAAAATAAATTGCTTAGCAAAACCCCATTTTTAAGAAATTTTTCCTTAGGCTATATTGTTAAAAATAAAAATATTTTTGCAAAAAATACAGCTCATTTTGTAGATAATCAATTATTGAGTAGGGACAGTATAAATAAACTTTTTGATAAATATGAAAATGATATAAAATTAAGCTTAATTAAGGGAGTTTCTGAAAATGATTATTATGTTATGCATAAATTACTTACAAACAATGAAAACAATATAATCTCAGGAACTTATGAATTTACTAAAAATTTAATCAATAAAAATATTAAAAGTATTAGTGGGTTTTTTGTTAATAAAACTGATGAGTATAATTTATCGTCCATTCTATCCCCTACTTCTATAAATTATTTATGTGGTTTGGGTTTAAAAAAACAACAGAACATAAGCAATAATTTGACCAATTTTGCTTTTTCATATTTAAACTCTGAAAAATCAATTAATAATCAAATACCAAATAGTTTTGTAGACTATACTAAAAACAAAGTCAACTTTGTAGCTGAAATTTATTATGATAAAACTGCTAAGAATTTAAAAGATATGACTTATGTAAAAGATTTTATATTACAATATAATGAAAAATACAAAAATATTGTAGATAAAGATTTAAATGAAATTTTCAAACATGATGAAATTAAATTATTTGGCGGTATAGTTTCACAAAAAATATCGGATATTATTTTATCAGAAATTTCAAGAAAAAAAATTATAGAAAACATTTCAAAATTAATGGAAAAATATGTTGTTGGAGATAAAACATTTGGAGAAATATTTAATGGCAAAATAAAGGGATATTTTGATTTAAAAATGCCAACTTTGTTCGAAAAATTATCTTCTTCAGTAAAAAGCAGCATTATCAAAAGCAAGCCTATAGTATCAATAAATGTTCAAAATGAAATTAAAAATAGCCTTGGATTTTTAGAACGCGGCATGTTTTCTATGATGGGTGGCGGAGATATTGTTGATGAATTAGTTCATAAAATAATGGTTGTAAAATTACCGCAGTTTATAGACAGCAAAAGGGTTGAATTAGTAGATATTTTTTCTTATTCTATTAATGAAAGTTTCTATAATAAAAAAGTTAATGAATTCAGCAACAGTATCAATAAAGAACAAATTAATAATATCATTGACTCATATTTTTATAATGTTGAAAATATTGAATTTATCAACAGAAAAATTAATTTCACTGTTGATAACATATTAAAAAAATCAGAAACAATAAATGTAAAGAGCGTTTTAAAATATTTTTCCTTAGACGATTTAAATAGCTTAATTATTTCTTATGAAATAGAATTAAGCAAACTGTTAAATGATTTATCAAACAACATGGTTGAAAATAAAAATTCAGTTATAGGAAAAATTAATACTCTGACAAATGAATTAATAGATAATTTTATAAATACTATTTCATTTAAAGATTTAAGTAATGAAATTTCTAAGAAAGATGTTAAAATTATAACAGAAAATTTATTCAACATTTTAAACAAAGATAATTTTAGTAAAAACTCTTTGGAGAAATTCATATATAATTATAAAGATTATTCAAAAGACAAGAAAATATCTGAATTTATAGACAAAGAAGATTTTAAAATATCCACAGAATCATTCATAAAAAATAAAGTTATTAACAATGAAAAAGAAAATTCAATTAAAAAACTTTACAACTCTTTGCTTAATGATGCAGTTAATTCAAATTTCAGTTTCATTCATGAAGAAACTAAAACATATGCTTTAAATTTATTCGTTGAATCAAGTTTAAAAAGTATAAGAAGAAATCTTGATAAAATATTGAAAGCTGTTAAGTTTGATAAAATTGCTCAAGAAGAAATTGAAGCAATGGAACCGAAAAAAATACATGAAATGTTTAATTCTTTTATGGGTAAATATTTTACAAGATTAAAAATATATGGTGTTTGGGGATTTGTATTTGGAATTAACTCTTATATTGGATTGACTCTCACTGGTCTAAAGATTATAGGCGAAACATTTAACAAATTTAAAAATAAGAAAACAAAATAGCAAGATCCTTCACTTCGCTCAGGATGACGATAAAACTTCAGCATCATAAAATGCATCTGTCATTCCTGAACGCAGTGAAGAATCTTTTAAAAATTGAAGTACTTAGATCCTCGGATTTGCTCAGGATGACAATAAAACTTTATCATCATAAAATGCATCTGTCATTCTGAACGCAGTGAAGAATCTTTTAAAAATTGAAGTACTTAGATCCTCGGATTTGCTCAGGATGACAATAAACTTTATCATCATAAAATGCATCTGTCATTCTGAACGCAGTGAAGAATCTTTTAAAAATTTAAGTACTTAGATCCTCCGCTTCGCTCAGGATGACAATAAACTTTATCATCATAAAATGCATCTGTCATTCTGAACGCAGTGAAGAATCTTTTAAAAATTCAAGTACTTAGATCCTCGAATTTGCTCAGGATGACAACAAACTTCAGCTCAGGACGACAAAAAAGCGCTTAAATTAAGCGCTTTTTTTATTGTACATTTGCAATTTTTTATTGACCTTGTGCAGTTATTAAATTTGAATTATCAAACATCATTTTATTTATGTTGTAAGACACAAGCATTTGATATGCTCCTATTTCAGCTTCAGTTAATTGTGTTTCTGCTGTTAAAACATCAAGTGAAGTTGCCATGCCGTTTGCATATAAAAGTTTATTTATTCTTGCTAATTCTTTAGCTAATTCAACTGATTTGTTCATGTTTATCAATGCTCTTTCAGACTCAACAAGTTTCAAATGATTTTTGCGAACATCAAGTTCAACATTCTTATAAGCTTGTGGAACATTTAACTGTGCATCTTTTAATTTTTCTTTTGCAGCTTTGTTTTGTCTTAAATTAGAAGTATAATATGCTGTATATACATGCGTTTCTATTTCCTGAAGTGATAGAGCATTTTTAGCTTTTAAAATTTCAGGTCTTTGAAGTTTTGCAGCTTCTATTGAAGCTGTTAAATTTAGATCTTTTGTTGGTATATAAGTCAATGCTTTATCTTTTAAAATTAAAATTGTATTAAATGGTAAATTAATTTTATTTAATAAATTTAATTTTGCCATTTCAAGATCATCTTTTGATGAATCCAATTCTGTCTGTGCTTTTTGTACAGCAATTTGTCCGTTCAATACTTCTGATTTTGTAGCAGTTCCATTGTTGTATTTTAAAGTTATAACTCTAAGTTGTTCATTTAATTTATTTAAATTTGCTTTATTAATTTCAATAGATTTTTCTGCAATTAATGCATTGTAATATAAAGATTTAGTTTCTATTTCTATTCCGATTTTATACTTTTCTATATTTTTTTCAACTTCTTTTGTTTGTGTATCTGCATACACTATGTAATATCCATTTTTAGCCATCAACTTTGAAACATAATCATTTACAAAATCTGCAGGCATTTGATCTAATGTTTTAGCCATTATGTCTTCCGCTAATTCCTTAGCATCTTTAGCTTTTTTTCTACTTTCTTTAATTTCAGCTAAAGTATTCTGCAATTTCCACATTTCTCTGCTGCTATCTTTTGCAAGTTGAACTGCTTCTTCTATGGAAAGTTCTTTTGTTTCTGCAACTGTTGTAATTGATACTGGTACTGGTGCTAATTCTTCTGCTTCTGCTATATTTACTGGAAAACTAAACACCATCATAAATGATGTTAAAAATATTATAAACCTTTTCATTTTTGCCTCCCTGTATAAATTATATAAATTCAATTTATTACTAATTATAACATTTCCCACAAAATTTGTCATGAAATATTTAAGGAAGGTTACACAATTGTAACCTTCCCGTAATATATTATATTTTAGTAAGCTCTTGCAGCATAAATCATAGTTTTAGCTTCTTTACCACAAATATGGCATACATCCCCAAGTTGTTCTTGTTCAAACGGCATACATCTTATTGATGCACCAGTTTCTTCTTTTAATTTATCTTCGCAAGCTCTTTCACCGCACCACATCATTTTTGCAAATCCAGGTTTGTTAGGCAAATCTTTTTTATATTGCTCATAATCTGTAACAACATATGTATTTGCTTCTCTATGAGCTTTTGCTTTTTCAAATAAATCCTTTTGCATATCATCAAGCATTTTATTTAATGTTTCTTCTATATTATCAAGAGAAATCACTTCTTTTTCAAGTTTATCTCTTCTTACTGCTACTGCTTGATTATTTTCAATATCTCTTGGTCCAATTTCAATTCTAATTGGGTAACCTTTCATTTCATATTGATTAAATTTCCATCCAGTTGAATTTTCTGTAGAATCATCAAGTTCGACTCTTATTCCTTTTGCCTTGATTTTATCAAAAAGTTCATTAGCTTTTTCCAGAACTCCTTCTTTCTTTTGAGCTATAGGAATTATTACAACTTGAACTGGAGCAACTTTTGGAGGAAGAACAAGTCCTCTGTTGTCAGAGTGAACCATAATTAAACCACCGATTAATCTTGTTGAAATACCCCATGAAGTATGGTAAGGGTTTTGTTCTTGACCATCCCTTCCTTGGAATTTAATTTCAAAAGCTTTAGTAAAATGCTGTCCAAGGTTGTGTGATGTACCAGCTTGTAATGCTTGACCGTCATGCATTAATGCTTCCATAGTATAAGTTGCAAATGCTCCTGCAAATTTTTCTTTTTCACTTTTTTGTCCTATTACAACTGGTATAGCTAATAAATCTTCAGCAACTTCTTTGTAAATATTTAGCATTTGTAATGTTTCAGCTTGTGCCTCATCATAAGTTTCATGAAGAGTATGGCCTTCTTGCCATAAAAATTCTGATGTCCTTAAAAATGGTCTTGTAGTTTTTTCCCATCTAACAACGCTACACCATTGGTTATATAAATATGGTAAGTCTCTATAAGAAGTCAACCATTTTGCGTACATATGGCATATAATAGTTTCAGAAGTAGGTCTAACAACTAATCTTTCTCCTAACTCCTGACTTCCACCATGAGTAACCCACGCTACTTCTGGTGCAAAACCTTCAACATGTTCTTTTTCCTTATTTAATAAACTTTCTGGAATTAACAATGGGAAATACATATTTTTATGTCCAGTTGCTTTAAATTTTGCATCAGCATATTCTTGGATTTTTTCCCATAGAGCATATCCATAAGGTCTAATAACCATGAATCCCTTTACTGGTGAATAATCAACTAATTCATTTTTTAATATTACATCCGTATACCACCTGCTGAAATCTTCTTCCATTGGTGTAATTTCTTTTACAAAATCTTTTTCTTTCTTAGCCATTTTTGCTCCTTTCAAATCATTACATATTATAAGTTAATTTTTGAATTTTAATAATTTTTTGAAAAATATAAACATACCATCCAATTTTATTGCCTTTATAAGTTGCTTGATGTTTGTATGGCGCAGTCTCACAACACAAATTTATTTGCTCACTCTGTTCGCATAAATTTGGTGCTCGTTGCGGTTGACCTACCAACAATTTGCATTTCGCTTTCGCTCGTGCAAATTCGGTTAGGGCATACAAAACCCGCCTCTTAAAATCTAAGAGGCGGGTTATCCGCGGTACCACTCTAATTGCTGCTAATAAAATATTAGCAACATCTCATTTAAATAACGGTTTTACCGTTTGGGTTGTTACTCCCAAAAGCTCTGAGGCTGGTTCAACAAATAGAGGGACAAAAGCTTTACACCGACCGCTTTCTCTCTTTAGACCATAAATGTTTACTGCTCCTCTTCATAGCTGTATATAATTATATTTTATATTATATTAGGAATTAAAATTTGTCAATAGATTTTAAAACTTAGAAGTAATTTGTATTTATAAGACGTATGCTTATCATATGATTGCTACCATAAGTGTGTTACTTATAAAAATGTTGTTTTCAAACAAGACAAGATTTTCTCCTAAAAAAATGAGCTTTCTCATGTAGAAAGCTCAGCTTTATGATAAAGTATTATCTTTAATTTTGTCATCCTGAGCGATAGCGAAGGATCTTGTTATTTCAATAGCAAATAGATTATTCACTTCGTTCAGAATGACACTGTATGGGTTTGTCAATGATCTGAAATTCCACAATTGGAAAGATCATTTTAAATTTATGCTAATTGTTCTTTTATTTGTGATGTACTATTATATTTTTCTATATCGAATTCTTTTTCACTCACTGCTACTAATAAAGAACTTGTTGCTGCAGCTGTAACATTAGTTGCAGTTCTTGCCATATCAACTATTGAGCTAATTGGTGTAACTAAAACTATAATTTCTATTGGAAGTCCTACTGCAGCAAATATTGCTGTTGTAGTTATAGTTGATGTTCCAGGAACCCCAACTGTACCAATACTTACTAATGTTGCAATTAATATTAAGAAAATATATTGTACTAAAGTATATTCTATATTTAATGAATTGATTGCGAACACTGCCAATAATGTTGGCCATATTCCTGCGCAACCTGGCATACCTACATTAGCTCCAAGTGGTGCTACGAATGATGCTATACTTTCAGATACCCCAGCATTTTTTAATGATTTTACTGTTACCGGAATAGTTCCTATACTGCTTTGTGATGTAAAAGCTACTGCCTGTGCTGGCCAAATATGCTTGAAAAAATTAATTGGGTTTAACTTAGCAACACCTGCGATCATTAATCCACTAACTATATATGTTTGAATAATGCATGCTATATATGCTATAATCAAAACGGAGAATAAAGGTAATAACTTTTCAGGTCCATTGTTTGAAACTGCACTACCTACTAAAGCTAAAACAGCATATGGAGTAAGTTCAATTATATATCCTATAACTCTGTAAATAACTTTTGCTCCTGCATCAATAAAATCTTTGAATGGTTTTACTTCTTTTTCATTTTCAGATGAAAGTGAAACTAATGCCACTCCCATAATTATTGAGAATAAAATCAAAGGTACTATTGAATTATTTGCTGCTTGTGCAAAAATATTTTTTGGGAATAAATCAATAATAACTTGAGTTATTGCTGGAACTTCTTTTGGTGTATAATCAGTTGGTAAACTTACATTTGCACCTTTACCTACTTTTAACAATAATGACATAATTACTGTAAGTACTGATGCTATAAATGTACTTCCTGTTAACCAAAGAACGCTTTTAGCTCCAATTGATTTAAGTTTTTGAATATTTTTAAGTTGTGACACGCTTGATATAACACTGAAAAATAATAGCGGTATAACAAATGCTGATATTAAACTTACATATATTTTCCCTATTGGTTGTACATAATCTAATTTTCCTCTAAATACTATTCCAAGTACAATTCCTAAAACAAGAGCTATTATAGTTCTTACTCCGAAATCTACACCACGCTTAGCTAAATAAACTAAAATTCCTATTAATAATATTGCAAATCCTAATGCTGCAAATAAAGTTAAGTCTAAATTCATTTTGTATCTCCTTTTATTTTAAATGTAGTTGTTAATATAATTTTTTAATTCTAAATATAAAATTATCTGCAACAACAACACATTTCCAAAGCCGAAGTTATTTTATAATCTACAGTAAATCTTTCCATAAGTACTACCTCCGTTTTGTTTAAATCATATCTGTTTAGTATGCTTACTATGAAATTATAATAACTCACTTTTTATTCTCTGTCAATACTAATTTCAAAATAATTTTTTCAAAAAAAATCTCTTAATTTATCAGCATTTCACAATTGTATAAGATTTTAATTTTAATATAATGCATATACTATTTTTATTCTTATTAACATTTTATTGTAAAATTTTTACAAATGACACATTGTAAATTTCATTTTAAAATTGTATAATGAAATTGATTTAAATATAACTAAATAGGAGGAGTAACATGAAGAAAAAAGTATTAAGTTTAGTTTTAGTATGCTTATTAATTCTAAACAGTATTAGTTTTGCATTTGGCTTAGATCAAAATGAAACAACTAAAATTACTATTATTCACACAAATGATACGCACTCAAGGTTATTAGACACAGATGGTGGAATTGGATTCGCCAAAATTTCAACTATAATACAAAATACAATAGCAGAAAATCCAAACACAATAGTGGTTGACGCAGGGGATACTCTCCATGGAAAACCAATTGTTAATATCAGTAAAGGTGAAAATGCTATTAGAACATTGGATATAGCTGGTTATGAATTTATGACTTTAGGTAATCATGACTTTAACTATGGACAAGAAAGACTTTTACAACTTCGTGATATGTCAGACGTTAAAATGTTAAGCGCAAATATTTTGGATAAAAACGGAGATTATTTATTCACTCCATATGTGATTAAAGAAATAAACGGAGTTAAAGTTGGGATATTTGGACTTACAACTCCTGAAACTGCATATAAAACAAGCCCAACTAATGTAGAAGGATTGACATTTGCTGATGCAGTTGAAGTTTCACATCATATGGTTGAAGAATTAAAAGACAAAACAGATGTAATAATTGCTCTAGCACATATTGGTTTAGATGAAAGCTCTGTTGTTACTTCTAAACAAATAGCAGAAAAAGTTGAAGGCATAGATGTTATAATTGATGGTCATAGCCACACTCAACTAAGTACAGGTTTGATGGTAAACAATACATTAATAGCACAAACAGGTGAATACGATAAAAATATAGGATTTGTGAACCTACAAGTTCAAAATGGAAAAGTTATAAGCAAAGAAGCAAAATTACTATCTACAGATGCAGCTAAAGAAATTCCTCAAGACCAAAAAATGTTGGACTTTATTTCTTCAATAAATGCGCAAAATGCTGAAGTATTTGCTAAAGTAGTTGCTAAAACAGATATATATTTAGATGGAGTTAGAGAAAATGTAAGAACTAAAGAAACAAACCTTGGTAATTTATCAGCAGATGCAGTTAGATATGCATCAAAAGCTCAAATAGGATTTGTTAATGGCGGAAATATTAGAACTCCAATTGATATAGGAGATATTACATACGGTAAAGTAGCTGAATTATTCCCATTCGGAAATACAGTTCAAGTTAAGAAAATATCTGGAACTGATTTGAAAAATGCATTGGAACTTTCAGTAGGCGCATATCCTGCAGCACAGGGAGCATTTTTGCAAGTAAGTGGTTTGAAATTTGAGTTTGATCCTTTACTACCAAAAGGTTCAAGAATTAAACACATTATAGTTGATGACCAGCATTTTAATGAAGAATCTGAATATACAATAGCTATTAATGACTTTTTAGGTATCGGCGGAGACGGTTATGAAATGTTTAAACCATATCCTGTTTTAAGTGAAATCGGAACTTACGAAGAAGTTTTTGCAGAATATTTAAATATTAACGGAACAAAAGGCTGTGAAGTTTCTGGAAGAATTGCTATTACTCCTGCACCTACTGTACCTGTACCAACAACAGTACCTACAACTTCAGTTATTAAACCAACTGAAACAATAGTTTCATACACTGTTGTGTCAGGAGATGTTTTATGGAAAATTGCATTAAAATATAAAACATCATGGCAGGAATTAGCTAAATATAATAAGTTAGTAAATCCAAATTTAATTTTCCCTGGACAAATTATAAAAGTACCTGTTAAATAGCAAAACGGCGTTGCACTAATAAATCAGTGTAACGCCACTTTTTTAATTATTTTTTATAGTAATAAATATCTTTTATCATTTCAGGCCTTATTTCCCAAATGTTTGCTTGAGTGGTATATATATTCCAATTATCAATATCAAATATCCTATACCAGCTGTCCATAACAATTTTCTTTTCCATAGGATAAAAGTTAGCGTATTTACCATCGATAAAGGAAGTTGCTTCATATAAACCAAGTTTTTTGATTCTTTCATCATACATTTCAGAATCCTTTTTATCCTTTGGTATATACCAATGATTTAGCACATGATCCCACTTATTACCATCAAAATAAATTACTTCAGAGCTATCTACCTCAAGCTTATATGCTATAGTATTTTCAATGGGACTTAGCATTCCCTCAAAGCTCACAGAACACCATATAGGAAATTCAACACCTTCTGGCACCATTATCTTGCTCTTAGCTGCATGAACAAACCATTTGTAAAGGTTTATATAAAATGGAGCAATATCTCTGAATTGTTCCTCAATATATTCTCTTTTGACCCTATATACACCATTGCTTTTCAAGTCATCCATACTTTTAATATTTTGCCTGGTCCAGATAATTTTTTTTGATGTCTCAGTATTAGTATCCATAATTCACCCCAAAATTACTGACTGATTATATTATACTTTCTCTTCCTTTAAGGCTTTCATTAAAGAAACCATAGCTAAAATCATTACTGCTATAAAAGGAAAAGCTGCAGCTACAGAAGCTGTCTGTAATGCTGATAATCCACCT
>JARBUP010000375.1 GCA_029239575.1 Bacillota bacterium | reverse complement strand
TATCCTTCGCAGTAAGCATGATAACTGGAGTCTTAATTCCGCTTTTTCTTATTGTTTTTAATATTTGAATGCCATCCACACCGGGAAGCATTATATCCAGAACAATTACATCGTATATATCCTTCTCAGAGAGAATCAAACCTTCTTCCCCATCATTTGCAATATCAACATCTATTTTTTGTTTTGCAAACAAATAACTGAGAGCCTGTGTAATTTTCACTTCATCCTCAACGATTAATATTCTCAAAATTATTCCTCCATTCATTTAAATACAATTGATAATCTTCCTTATATAATAATTGCATAACCTTAATCTTACATTAATATTTACACTAACCAGACAAAGACAAAAGTCTTTATTTTATTCATTATATCATATTAGCAAAAGATGAATTTTGTCAAGAAAAAAAGATGGTATTGATAATCAATCCATCTTATCCCATCATGCTTCAAAGTATAATTATTAATGTTGTTCTATATAGATGTCCTAATATGTTCAGCAACCTTCTTGTCTTCTGATTTAATATGAGTTATAAGCCATCCTGCTACAGAACTATTCACCTTTGCAACAAGCTGAATACTTGTCCCGTTTTTTTGATAATCGTCAGCAATATCCTTAACAATTTTCTTAAATGCTTCATGTTTTTCTTTGTGAGAATTGTAATTCGGATAGTTTGATTTTATCTGAAGTCTTTCTTCGTCACTGAAATGCTTTATAACATAATCCTGAAGAAACATTAATGTTTTCTCAACTTCGTTTCTTCCCTTTCCCTGACTGCATGAATCCAATAATGCATTAATTGCATTGATAAGTGATTTATGTTGTTCATCTATGGTAGGGTTCCCAGTTTCTAGTGTCTTGTCCCAGCTATAAGCCATAATAAGCCTCCTATTATATTGCTGCTTGATAATAATTTGTTTTCCCTTTATTAATAAGTTTTTCATATGTTTCTACCGGTTCAGGTTTTGCAAATACAAAACCCTGAGCCATATCACATCCTATATCCCTTAAAAAATCTACCTGCATCTCTGTTTCAACACCTTCAGAAATAACATTCAGATTTAAGTGTTTAGCCATATCTACTATATTGCTTACAATAATCTGACTTTTATATTCTTCGATATTTTTCAAAAACATTCTATCGAGCTTCAGAGTGTCTATGGGCATTTCTTTTAAAAGTCCCAGGCAGGAATAACCTGAACCGAAATCATCCATTGATATTTCAAAGCCTACATCCCTAATTTTTCTCATCACCTTAAATACTTCATTTTCATTTTCATTGCTGAAAACAACGGATTCGGTAATCTCCATTTCTATGAGGTTATTACCTATCAGGTATTTTTTCTTGATTTTATTATAATCAGAAATAAAATTACTGTTTAAAAAATGTATCCTAGATAGATTGACTGAAATCGGAACCACATCATATCCAAGATCAATCCACTTCCTTAAATTTTTGCATACCTGTTCAAACACATACATATCCAGCTTTACAATAAAACCATTTTTTTCAAAAATAGAAATAAATTTATCAGGACTTAACAATCCAAGTTCCGGATGTTCCCAGCGAACTAACGCCTCCGCTCCAGATATTTCACCTGTTTTTAAATCCACCTTTGGCTGAAGATATACCTTAAACTCATTTCTTTCTAAAGCCTTATTCATTTCATTTTCAATTCTTTTTGTTTCAATTAAACTGATTCCTATTTTGTTATCATAGATTGCGTAACAGCTTTTATAGCTGTCATCTAAGCTTTGTTTGGCAAAATTAGCCCTGTCAATAGCAGTCCTTATATCAAGTTCCCCATTGTCTATTAAACAAATTCCAGTTTTGATTACAGGGTTTATACTCACCTTACTCCAAATACTCATGCTTTCTATTTTATCTGAAACAAAGCAGGTTCTTTCAATTAATTCTTCTATATTCATGAATTCAAATAATACAAAAAAATTATCTCCATCTGCTTTGCCAATTATCTCATTTTTAAGATTTTTCCTTAGGGTTTCCCCAATTAGCTGAATTATTTCATCGCCCACCTTGTACCCTACAATATTATTGACAATAGTGAATTTGTTCAAATCATAATGAACCAAAGCATATTTATCATCTAATCTACTGTTTATAAGCATTTCAGCATCTTTTATGAATCTAAACTTATTTTTTATATTGTATTCAATATCTATATCATCAGCATTTTTTGTTTTGTTTAACCTTCGTATATATTTTTTTATAACCACAAACTCTTTATTAACAATAAAACAAAATCCTAAAATCATTATTATAAATGCTAATATAGAAGCCGCTAAGACTAATACTTGTATTGAAGCTTCTGTTTCTGCCACTACCTTTATCGTAACGAACATAATAAACGTAGTAAAAATCAATGATATGATAATAAAAGATTTTACAAACGGGAAAAAACCTGAGATGTCATCTCTTTTACTAATCTTATTCACCTCCAACAATAAACATTGCACTATTATTATCGACTAACTCAACAAAAAATTCAGGCAATAGTAATATAATTTAACTTTTCTAACAAGAAAAGTGCAGCATTACGCTGCACCTTCAATGCTATTAAGTTTAATTTGATTATTGTAATAACTGTAATACACCTTGTGGC
>JARBUP010000374.1 GCA_029239575.1 Bacillota bacterium | reverse complement strand
TTACTTAATTTAAATAAAACATATTTAATCACAGGCGTAGCTGGTTTCATAGGATTTTTTTTATCAAAAAAATTATTAGAGCAAGGTTGTAAGATTATTGGTATTGATAATTTAAATGATTATTACAATGTTAATTTAAAAAATGACCGCTTAAATATACTTAAAACATTTAATAGTTTTATATTTATTAAATGTGATATTGCAGATAAAACTGATGTCATGGATATATTTAAAAATTACAAACCAAATATAGTAGTAAATTTAGCAGCACAGGCTGGGGTAAGATATTCTTTAGAAAATCCTGATGAATATATTAAAAGTAATATTATTGGCTTTTACAATATTTTAGAAGCATGTAGGAATTTCCCTGTAGAACATTTAGTTTATGCTTCATCAAGTTCTGTTTATGGTTCAAATAAAAAAGTTCCATTTGAAGAAAAAGATTTCGTTGACCATCCTGTTTCTCTTTATGCTGCTACTAAAAAATCAAATGAGCTTTTGGCTTATACATATAGTCATTTGTATAAAATTCCAACAACGGGTCTTAGATTTTTTACTGTGTATGGGCCTTTTGGTCGTCCTGATATGGCTTACTTTAGTTTTACTGATAATTATTTTAAAAAAGAACCAATAAAAATATTTAATAATGGTGATTTTAAAAATGATCTTTACAGAGATTTCACATATATAGACGATATTGTTGAAGGCATTTTAAATCTTTTAAATAAACCTACTAATTCTAATGATACAAATGTTTTTTATAAAATTTATAATATAGGAAATAACAATCCTGTTAAGCTGATGGAATTTATTGAAGTATTAGAAAATTCATTGAGTAATTCACTGAGTAGAAAGATAGTATTTGATAAAAAATATGAACCATTAAAACCCGGTGATGTAAAAGTTACTTATGCTTCAACAGATTTATTGTATAATGCAATTGGATTTAAGCCACATACTTCACTAAAATATGGTCTTCAAAAATTTATGGACTGGTATGTTGATTATTATAAAATTAAATAATAAAGCGTGTAAATATTGAAGCAATATTTACACGCTTTATTATTTAATTTTATACGTTAAATCTAAATAAAACTATGTCTCCGTCTTCCATAACATATTCTTTGCCTTCAAGACGCATTAATCCTTTTTCTTTTACTGCAGCCATTGTACCCAATGTTTCAGCATCTTTAAATGCAGTTACTTCTGCTCTGATAAAACCTCTTTCAATATCTGAGTGGATTTTACCAGCAGCTTGAGGAGCTTTAGTTCCTTTTATTATAGTCCAAGCTCTTGTTTCCATAGGTCCTGTTGTAAAATAGCTTATAAGACCTAATAGGTGATAAGAAGCTCTTATTAATTTATCAAGTCCTGATTCTGAAAGACCTAATTCTTGTAAAAATTCTGCTTTTTCATCATCTTCCAATGTTGAAATTTCTTCTTCAATTTTTCCGCATACAACTATAACTTCTGAACCATCAACAGATGCATGTTCTTTAACGATGCTAACATATTTGTTATCATCAGGATTTGTTAAATATTCTTCATCAACATTAGCAGCATACAAAACAGGTTTAGCAGTTATTAAATTAAATGTTTTTAACAATTTATCTTCTTCAGAATTGCATTCCAAATAACGAGCTGGTTTTTCTTGTTCTAAAGTTTCTACAATTCTTGTTACTAATTCCATTTCAGGTATTAGAGATTTGTCATTTTTAGTTAATTTAACTAATCTTTCCATTCTTTTGCTCATTACTTCTAAGTCAGCAAGAATTAGTTCAAGTTCTATTATGTCTATATCTCTTTTAGGATCAACAGATGATTCAACGTGAATTACATTTTCATCATCAAAGCATCTTACAACATGTACAATGGATTCAACTTCTCTTATATGGGATAAAAACTTATTTCCAAGACCTTCGCCTTTACTTGCTCCTTTAACTAAACCTGCTATGTCAAAAAATTCTATTACAGCAGGAACTATTTTTCCTGAATTGCTCATTTGAGCTAAAAATTCCAATCTTTTATCTGGAACGCTAACAACTCCTACATTTGGCTCAATGGTGCAAAATGGGTAGTTTGCAGATTCAGCTCCTGCAGATGTTATTGCATTAAATAATGTACTTTTACCTACATTAGGAAGTCCTACGATACCTAATTTCATATATTTCGTCCTCTCATTTATAAATCAATTATATTAAAAATTTCATTTCATTATATAACATAAAAAATTAAACTTCAATAAAATTTTACCAATAAAGCGCATATATTAAATTTGTTTGAATATCATGGAATATATAAGATAAATTATAGGGGGAAGAAATTGTATGAACGATAAACAAATGCAGTCAAATTACATCAGAGTTGTGGGAACAGTACACACAAGCCTGGAATTTAGCCACGAGGTATTTGGAGAAAACTTTTATGAATTTTATTTAGCTGTACCAAGGTTAAGTGATACTAAGGATCTTTTGCCAGTCATTATTTCTGAAAGACTAATTAATGATATCAATATGGATATAGGAAATTATATTGTTATCGATGGTCAGTTCAGGTCATATAATAGATATGAGGATTCAAGCAACAAGCTTTTGTTGAGGATTTTTGTTAGAGATATAAAAGTTCCAGA
>JARBUP010000373.1 GCA_029239575.1 Bacillota bacterium | reverse complement strand
ATATGATTTATCCAACTGTCCAGGTATATCTACTGCTGCTTGAAAATAATAAGCATATTTGCCAAAGAATGTTTTTGAATCTGTATTTACAGTGTGTGCTATGTCAGTAAATGCGCCTCCACACACTACATTTGTAAAATATGTATTTTCTATACGCCCTACGTCAATTGTTTCAAATTTCTCATTTAAAAGCATTTGAGCAAACTCTTGTGATGTTGTTGGAAGATGTAATTGTTCTGCAAAATCATTTACTGTTCCTGCTGGAAGTATACCAAGTTTTGTTTTCTTTTCGCTTTTCATAATTCCATCAACAACTTCATGTATGGTACCATCTCCGCCACATGCAATTATCATGTCGTATTCTTCGCTGCATGCTTCCATTGCTTTTTCCATGGCATCGTCTTTTTTCTTAGTGGCAAAAAAAGTAATTTCTAAATCTCTTTTTTCAATAGCTATTTTTGCTGCATTAAATATTCTATTTCCTGCCAATTCTCTTCCTGAAGAAGGATTATATATAACCATATATTTTTTTGTTTTATATTCTACTGCATCAATTAACATAGTTCCTCCTTTTAAGATCCTTCGCTTCCGCTCAGGATGACATGTTTTTACTTTTGGGGGTAATAATTATATAACTACGTATAACTATTATTTATAAATGTACTATTTAAACGCCCAAAATTTACTTATAAAATAATTTACTATAATTACTAATATATTTGTCCAAATTTTTGCTACATATTCATTAACACTCATAAATTCAATTAATAAAATCATGCATCCTATATCAAGAGCATAGGTTGCTGCTCTTCCTATTGAAAATTTTATAAATTCTTTTAAATACCCTTTATCACTATTAAAAACATAATGTTTATTTATTATAAATGCAAATATTACTGATGCTACAAATGCAATTGTGTTAGATATCTTATAATCTATTTTAACATATATTAACAAATAATACACAACAAAATTTACAATAGTTGTTAATCCACCTGCTACAATGTATGAAAATAATTCTTTGGATAATTTATTTTTCATTACATAACTCCGCCGTCGTTTATTTTCTCCCCATTATGTTCGCTGACTATGTAAAGAGGTCTTTGTTTTGTTTCATTGAAAATTCGTCCTACATATTCTCCTATTATGCCTAAGCATACTAATTGAACTCCACCAATAAATAAAATTGTTACCATCATGGATGGATAGCCTTGTACAGGGTCTTTCCATAACAATGATTTTATTAAAATTACAATCATATAAATTATGCTAAATAAAGACACTATGAAACCAAAAATTGAAGCTATTTTAAGTGGAAATGTTGTAAAAGATGTAAGTCCCTCAAGTGCTAAATTAGTTAATTTAAAATAGTTCCATTTAGTTTCGCCTGCAGCTCTTGGTTTTCTGTCAAACATAATTTCTTTTTTATTATAGCCAATCCAACTAAACATTCCTTTTGTATATCTTTGCTTTTCTCTAATCATTTTAAGAGATTGTAATGTTCTTTTATCTAATAATCTGAAATCTCCAGTATCTTCTTGTATTTCTATTTTAGTTGTTTTCTGAAGCATCCTATAAAAAATACGTGAAGTTAATTTTTTAAGCCATGTTTCACCTTCACGGCTTTTTCTTTTTGCATATACATCATCATATCCCTGTTCCCAATAATAAATCATTTCAGGAATTAGCTCAGGTGGATCCTGTAAATCTGCATCCAATATTACAACAGCATCTCCTGATACATAATCAAAACCAGCAATCATTGCTGTTTCTTTACCGAAATTTCTTGAAAAACTAATATAGTTAATTCTACTATCTTTTTCTTGCATTTCTCTTAATATATTTAAAGATTTATCCTTGCTTCCATCATCTACAAAAAATATTTCAAATTCATAGTTTTTTATATCATTTATTACTTTTAATAATTCATTATATAATAAAGGAAGGGAATCTTCTTCATTATATAATGGTATTAATAAACTTATTTTTTTCATGTATGTAATCCTCACTTTTTTAAGGCATTATTATGTATGGGTTATTTTTAGTTCCATTTCCACTTTTTATTTTTAAAGTTTCATTTATATACATGGCTGGGATTATTCCTGCTTTTACATTAGCATCTTTGTGATAAACAAGTCCGTCTTCACCGACTATTCTTACCATGCTTGTATTGCTATAATAAGGAGTCCTTAGCCAATACCTTGTATTTTTTTTATAATTTATATTATTATCATAGACATAGTTTTTTAATTGAAATGTATCAAGCAAGAAAATTTCATCTTCTGAATTTTTATAGTAAGCATCCACATCATAATTTTGGTCAACATAAGATGTTATTGCAGTCCAAAAATATGGTTTGTTTCCACCGTCTTTTTTTTGTATATTATTATAAGTTAATACATTTTTAAGCTGTATCTTATTTATTATTTCTTTTTCTTTTGAGGAAAAACTATTTTTAAAATCAGAATTAAGATAGTTTCTTATATCGGATGATTCCCAATAATTAGATCCATATTTGTTTTCTTTTATCTGTTCATCTTTTAAATCAAATTCCATTTTTTCTATGGAATTTTCACTCCATATTAAATATCCATTATTATTATCATAATTTAAAACAATCCATTTTAAGGG
>JARBUP010000068.1 GCA_029239575.1 Bacillota bacterium | reverse complement strand
GATATGGGCTATTCTGTTGCTCTTATGGCTGACTCTACTTCTCGTTGGGCAGAAGCTCTTCGTGAAATGTCAGGACGTCTTGAGGAAATGCCAGGTGAAGAAGGATATCCAGCATATCTTGCATCCCGTCTTGCTCAATTTTATGAGCGTGCAGGAAGAGTTATCAGTTTAGGATCAGAAGGAAGAGAAGGCGCTTTATCAGCTATAGGAGCAGTGTCACCTCCAGGAGGAGATATTTCTGAACCTGTTTCACAGGCTACACTTCGTATAGTAAAAGTTTTCTGGGCTCTTGATGCATCATTAGCATACAAACGTCACTTCCCAGCTATAAACTGGTTAAATTCATATTCATTATATGTGGATAGATTAAGTAAATGGTATGATGATAATGTATCTAAAGATTGGTCAAATTTAAGAACAGAAACAATGAGATTGTTGCAAGAGGAATCAGAATTAAATGAAATAGTACAGCTTGTTGGTGTTGACTCATTATCATTTGCTGATAGAATTAAACTTGAAGCATCAAGATCTATAAGAGAAGACTATTTACATCAAAATGCATTCCATGATGTTGACACATATTCTTCTTTACAAAAACAATATAATTTACTTAAGTTACTATTGCAGTATTATTATAAAGCAATGGATGCTATTAAAGCAGGAGCAGATTTTAAAAAATTAACAGATCTTCCTGTACGAGAAAAAATAGGAAGATACAAATATATTGAAGAGCAAGATATAAAAGAAGCTTATGATAGAATCAGTAAACAAATAAATGACGAAGTAGAAGCTCTTGTAGCAAGCAAGGAGGTTTAAATATGATTAGAGAGTATAAGACTATATCAGAGGTAGCAGGACCTTTAATGCTTGTTAAAAATGTAGAAAATGTAACATTTGATGAACTTGGAGAAATAGAACTTCCAAGTGGGGAAAAAAGAAGATGTAAAGTCCTTGAAATTAACGGAAGCAATGCTTTAGTTCAATTATTTGAAAGCTCTGCAGGAATCAATCTTGCAGGAAGTAAAGTTAAGTTTTTAGGACGTGGTATTGAACTGGCTGTTTCATATGATATGCTTGGCCGTGTATTTGATGGACTTGGAAGACCAATAGATAAAGGTCCAGACATCATACCTGAAAAAAGAATGGATATAAATGGACTTCCTATGAATCCAGCTGCAAGGGATTATCCTGAAGAATTCATTCAAACTGGTGTTTCAGCAATAGATGGATTAAACACTCTTGTTAGAGGTCAGAAATTACCTATATTTTCAGGCTCAGGTTTACCACATGCTAATTTAGCTGCACAAATAGCACGTCAAGCAAAAGTTATAAGCAAAGAAGGAAAAGATGATAAGTTTGCGGTTGTTTTTGCTGCTATAGGTATCACATTTGAAGAAGCTGATTTCTTTATATCTGACTTTAAAAAGACAGGTGCAATAGATAGAACAGTTTTATTTATGAACCTTGCAAATGACCCAGCCATAGAACGTATTTCAACTCCTCGTATGGCTTTAACAGCTGCTGAATTCTTAGCATTTGAAAAAGGTATGCATGTACTTGTAATAATGACAGATATCACAAACTATGCAGAAGCTCTTCGTGAAGTATCAGCAGCACGTAAGGAAGTTCCTGGAAGACGTGGATATCCTGGATATTTATATACAGACTTAGCAACACTTTATGAACGTGCAGGCAAAAAACGTGATGTAGAGGGCTCTATAACAATGATACCTATATTAACTATGCCTGAAGATGATAAAACACATCCGATACCGGATTTAACAGGATATATTACAGAAGGACAAATAATATTGTCACGTGAACTTTATAGAAAAGGAATAAAACCACCTATAGATGTTCTTCCTTCATTATCTCGTTTGAAAGATAAAGGTATAGGTAAAGGAAAAACAAGAGAAGATCATTCAGATTTATTAAATCAATTATTTGCTGCTTATGCACGTGGTAAGGAAGCAAAGGAACTTATGGCAATACTTGGAGAAGCTGCTCTTTCAGATAATGATAAATTTTATGCTAAATTTGCAGATGAATTTGAAAAACAGTATGTATCACAAGGCTATGAGACTAATAGGACAATAGAAGAAACTTTGCAAACAGGATGGAATCTGCTTACTCTACTTCCTCGAAGCGAACTTAAACGTATAAGAGATGAGTATTTGGATAAATATCTTCCAAATAAACAATAATTAGGGAGGTAGCTTATGGCAAGGTTAAATGTAAATCCAACCAGAATGGTGTTGACTACTCTTAAAAAGCGTTTAAAAGTGGCAGTAAAAGGTCACAAAATGCTTAAGGATAAACGTGATGAGCTTATGAAACAATTTTTAGAGCTTGCCAGGGAAAACATGACCTTAAGAGAACAAGTTGAGTCACAAATAAAAGATGTTTACTCAAATTTTGTTATAGCAAGTGCTGTAATGTCTTCTGAAATATTGCATGAAGCATTAATGTATCCAAAGCAAGGCGTATCAATCGAAGTATCTAACAAAAATGTAATGAGCGTTGATGTGCCTGTGTTTGATTTTAAAACTACAACGGATGACACTGCAAATATCTATCCATATGGTTTTGCAAATACTTCAGGTGAATTGGATAGTGCTATATCAAATCTTTCAGAAGTTTTTCCAACTATGCTTGAATTAGCAGCTATGGAAAAAGAAGTTCAACTTCTTGCATCAGAAATTGAAAAAACAAGAAGAAGGGTTAATGCCCTTGAATATGTTATGATTCCTCAATTTGAAGAAACAATAAAATATATTCAAATGAAACTTGATGAAAATGAAAGAGGAAATCAAACAAGACTTATGAAAGTTAAGGACATGATGGTTCAAGAAGCAATTCTTGAAAAACAAGAAATGGATAGAGTTGCTTACGAAGAATATAAAAACAATAAATAATATAAATTTGGGTGTAATTATTGTAATTGCATCCATTTTTATGTAGTTTTATTAATTTTTAGAATGTTAAATTGTGGTTAAAATTTCACAATTAAAAACATTTTTCTTGACAAAATGGAAATAAATATATATACTTTGATTATCAAAATTTCTGTTAGAAATATAGGAGAGAAAATAGATGAAGTTTCGTGAATTAAAAATAGGAGATTTAACAGCTAAACTGCCTATAATTCAAGGTGGCATGGGAATTGGAGTGTCATTGTCTAATTTAGCTTCTGCAGTTGCTAATGAAGGTGGAATAGGAGTAATTTCTGGAGTACAAATGGGTTTTAGAGAACCTGATTTCGCAACAAATCCTGTTGAAGCAAACCTTAGAGCGCTTAGAAGTGAAATAAGAAAAGCGAGAGAAAAAACTAAGGGCATAATTGGTATTAACTTAATGGCTGCCATGAACAATTATGAATTATATGTAAAAGAAGCAGTTAAAGAAAAAATAGATATAATTATATCGGGAGCAGGCCTTCCAATAGCATTGCCTAAATTGGTACAAGGAAGCAATACGAAAATAGCCCCTATAGTATCATCAGCTAAAGCTGCAAAAGTAATAATAAACAGTTATCTTAAACATGATAGACTTCCTGATGCAGTTGTTGTTGAAGGACCTTTAGCTGGAGGACATTTAGGATTTAAGTACGAAGAACTTATAGAAAAAAGCTATAAATCATTAAAACAAATAACTGTAGAAGTAAAAGAATTAATAAAAACATATGAAGATAAATATGATGTTAAAATTCCAGTTATTTCTGCTGGAGGAATAAGAACAAAAAAAGATATTGAAGAAGTAATGGAAGCAGGTGCTGATGGAGTTCAAATTGCAAGTTTATTTGTACCAACAGTAGAATGTGATGCCCATGAAAACTTTAAACGTGCATATCTTGAAGCTACAAATGATGATGTAATGATAATTAAAAGTCCAGTTGGAATGCCTGGTAGAGCTTTAAAAACGAACTTTTTATTAAATTCAATAAATGGTGAAGGTGAACTAATAAATAAATGTTACCTTTGCATTAAAAACTGCGATACAAAAAATATTCCATATTGTATTACTACAGGATTAGTAAACTCAGTTACAGGAGGAGATGGTTTGATCTTCGCTGGAGCTGATGTTGGAAATATCGAAAAAAGGTTAAAAACTGTAAAAGAAGTTATAGATGAATTAATAAATTAAATAATATAAAGGTTATTGGACCTGCAGTATAATCATATAATTATATATGATAGCTGTGGGTTTTTTTTGTTAAATAATGCTTATCTTTTTCTTGACTTTATATTAATATAATATTATACTGTTTTTAAAGAACAGATTTTTTAATCGGGGGAAATCGTTAACTAAATAACAAAATAAGTGTAATTGCTTGAAATAATAAATTAAATGAACCTTACTATAAAATTGACAATATTTAAACAATAAGGAAGGAGGCTATTTTATAGTCAAATTTAGTGAGATCAGATAAATGCAATTATCTATGACTAATCTTTTTACTTAACTTTTGTTTTACTGCTTATTATAAATGATAATTTATCATTGTAAGGCAGAGTGTGTGTAATTAATTTTAATTAGACAATTAATGGGGGGAAAGACGATGAGTGGAGAAGCTTTAAAAACTTTTATAGCTATGGTAGTTTACATGGCTGTAGTAATTGGTATTGGATTATATTTTGCAAAAAGAGCAAACGAAAGCAGTGAGAACTATTTTATAGGCGGAAGGTCTTTAGGTCCATGGGTTACAGCAATGAGTGCAGAAGCATCGGATATGAGTGGATGGCTTTTAATGGGGCTTCCAGGTGTTGCATATTGGTGTGGTTTAAGTGATGCTATATGGACTGCAATAGGGCTTGGTTTAGGAACATATATTAACTGGTTAATAGTAGCTAAAAGACTTCATAATTATTCAGTTATTTCAGGTGATGCAATAACAATACCAGATTTTTTCAGCAATCGTTATAAAGAAAATAATAAAATTATAATGACTATTGCAGCAGTATTTATTTTAATATTTTTTACTGTTTATGCAGCAAGCTGTTTTGTAACAGTTGGAAAACTTTTTAGCACATTATTTGGATTCTCATATCAATCAATGATGATTTCAGGAGCAATATTTGTTGTTTTCTATACAGTTATTGGTGGATTCTTAGCAGAAACTGCATCCGATACAATGCAAGGAGTTGTAATGTTTTTTGCACTTGTAATAATTTTAGTAACAGGTACTTCAGCAGCTGGTGGTGTTACAGCAGTAATTGATAATGCAAAATCAATACCAGGATTTTTTGATTTCTTTGGAATAGCATCTCCTACAGTAGTTGATGGGACACAACAAGTTGTAAATGGAGCACCTGTATTTGGTGAAGCGAGTAAATATGGGTTATATACAATATTATCTACTATGGCTTGGGGACTTGGATATTTTGGTATGCCACAAGTATTAACAAGATTCATGGCGATTAGAGATGCAAATGAGTTAGTATTATCAAGAAGAATAGCAACTGTTTGGGTTTTTATATCTTTGTTAGCTGCAGTAGCTATCGGTTTAATAGGAAGAACTTTATTCCCTACAGAACTACTTACAGCTGGTAGAGCTGAAAGTGTATTTATAGTTTTATCTCAAAACTTACTTAACCCATTATTTGCTGGTGTTGTTATGTCAGGTATTCTTGCAGCAACAATTAGTTCATCTGATTCATATTTGCTAATTGCAGCTTCAGCTTTTGCAAAAAACATATATGAAGGATTAATTAAAAAGGATGCTACAGACATACAAGTTATGAAAGTATCCAGAATAATATTAATTACTATATCCGTAATTGGCGTTATTATTGCATTAGATGAAACAAGCATTATATTTAAAGTTGTTTCATTTGCATGGGCAGGATTTGGTGCAACATTTGGACCTTTAATGTTGTTCTCTTTATTCTGGAAAAGAACTACAAGAGAAGGTGCTATTGCAGGTATGCTTTCAGGTGCAGCAATGGTATTTATTTGGAAATTAATTCTTAAACCAATGGGCGGGATATTTGGCGTTTATGAATTATTACCAGCATTTATAATTTCTTGTATTGTTATTTATGCAGTTTCTTTAGCTACAAAAGAGCCTTCAGCTGAAATTCAAGATGAATTTGAAAGAGCTAAAGCAGGAAATATTATTAAAGTTACTAAATAGTTAATAATAAAATGAAGAAGCTATATTTAAAAAGCTTCTTTATTTTTATATTAAATTTGATTATTAACAATTACATATTTGCATTTTTTATTATTTCATCTACTGCAGTTTCAATAGTATCATCATTTAAAATTTCTATGTCACAATATGATTTATATAGTTGTATTCTTTCATTATAAAGTACATATAATCTTTCTTTTCCATCAGCTAAAAGAGGTCTTGTACTTGAATCAATGTCTTTAATTATATTTTCAACAGGTCTGTTTAAAAATACTATAATAGAATTTTCTTTTAATGCATTTATATTTTCTTTTCTTTTAACTACTCCTCCACCAGATGCTATGACAAGTGAATTTAATTTTCCTAATATAACAGAGCATTTTGATTCAACATCTCTAAAATAATCTTCGCTTATAGCGAACATTTCTTTAATGCTTTTTCCCTCATAATCAACCATGTAATCATCCATATCAATGAATGTTTTATTTAGTTTTTCAGCAACTAATTTTCCCATTGTAGTTTTGCCGCTACCTGGCATGCCTATTATAACTATATTCTTGCTCATAAAAACTCCTTGAAAATTATATTTGTTTTATTTATTCAAAGTTCGACATAAAATAATTTAATATTCCTATATAATATAAACTTATCACATAAGATGCTTATGTCAATAGATTTTCCTATATGAACTTAATTATTTGCGGAAAAAAATATAGTGTGATATAATTTTATTGTTCCATAACGAATAATAAAAATAAAAAACTAAAGGAAAACATGGAGGTATTTATGAAAATAAAATTACTGAGAAAAATTTTATCATTGACTTTAGTATTTACAATTGTATTAACTTCAGTTGCAAGTGCCTTAACTTTTACTGATATATCAAAACACTGGGCGAAGGATTACATAGAAAGAGTTGCTGATTATGGAATAGTACAAGGTTATAGCAACGGAACATTTAAGCCTGATGGTAATGTTACTGTTTTAGAATCCTTAGTAATGATGTCGAGACTTTATAAATTGGATGATGATGTTAAAAGCCAAATTATTGAACAGTACAAGCCTATTCTTGAAGGAATGGACAATACAAAATATCGTGAATGGTCTTTTGAGTATTTATCCATTATAATGGCTTTAAATGTTGTTTCAGAAAATGGCATTAGAAGTATGTTTGAAAAAAATGCAAATGGTGTAATACCTATTACACAGCCTGCTAGCAAAGAAGAAATTGCAATATTATTAACTAAAGCAATGATGCTTGGGGATGAAGCAAAAAATTTAAAAGTATATACACTACCGTTTAATGATGCTTCTTTAATATCAACTTCGGCAAGGCCATATATATACTTAATGTATGAAAATGGAATTTTGTTAGGGGATACTAAAAAGAATATAAATCCTAAGGATAATATATCACGAGCAGTTATAAGCACCATGTTAGATAGAACATATACTTATATTAATAACAATGACGTAAAACCTGATTTAAGCGCGTATGAGCAATTAACTGAAATAAAAGGAACTGTAACTCAAATATCATTAGGTAGCGCTGAATCTTCTATATATGTTAATACAGGTGCATCTACTTCTATAATAAAAGTAAATGAAAATTCAAAAATATATTTAAACAATGAATTAGCAGATATTTCTAATATTAAACTTAATATGTTAATTACATGTTATGTAAATGATGAAAGACTTGCGAAAAAAATTGAACTTGATAGCTTGACTAAAACTATTAACGGTAAAATTTCAAATGTAGCATTTACACCACCTGCTAAAATTACAATTACCGATGAAAATGGTTATAACAAAACATATGATGTATCTAATAATGCATCTATTTATTTAAATGGAAAAACAACAGAACTAAAAAATTTATTAAAAGATGATTTAATAACTGCTTTAGTTAAAGATGGAGTAATAAGTGAAATCAAATCTACAAGTAAAACTCAAGTATATAATGGAGAAATAACAAATATAGATTATTTAAGCTATCCAGTAAAAATAACTATTAAAACTGATGCAGGTAATTCAATGACATTTGAGTATTCAAGCAGTGTGATAATCACAAGAAATTTACAAGAATCAAGCTTTGATCAAGTAAGAGCTGGAGATGATGTAATATTAACTGCAGAATACGGTAAAATGATTAAATTAAATTTTGTTGCTAAAGAAGCAGAATTAAGCGGTGTTATAAAGGAAATATTAATTGCACCAAAAAGTAAAATAAAAATTGAAGATGTGGATGGATATGTTAAGGAATATTTAGTAAGCAGTAATGTTAATATTAATATAGGTGAAAATGTAGCAACGATTTATGATTTGCGTCTTGGTTATAAAGTAAATATAAACACATTTGGAGATGAAATAGTAACATTACATGCAGAAGAAATTCAAACTGTTAACAATTTAAATGGTAAAGTTATTTATATTAACTTAGATGAAAATTTAATTATGATGCAAAATATAAAATCAAATGGACAAAAAGAGCTTGTATATTTAACAGTAACAAATGCTACAAAAATATTTAACACTTCTGGCGAAACAAAGTATATGAAAGATATTACAGAAGGAAAAAATATAATTTGTACTTCACTTTCAGAAAGTGGTAAAAATGTAGCAGTAAGCATTTTAATTCAATAAAATTAAATATAATATTAAATGCATTAGATTAATACTCTAATGCGTTTTTATTTAAAAAACAATACTTTAATTATTTTGCTAAATGTTGTATAATGGATTAATAAACGTATGATAAATTCAATTTTTTATGATAAATTGGAGGTTTTATGAAAAAAATAGCTTTTATATTATTGATAACGTTAGTGACAGTAGTTGGTTGTACTAAAATTCCTGCATCAGAGGAAACTGGCATAAAAGTAGGTGAATATGAAGGTCAAATGAAGACTGAAGAATTAAAATCAGAAAATGACAAATTGAAATCAGAACTTGAATTAACAAAAGAACAATTAAAAAAACTTGAAGAAAATTTAATATCACTTACTAATAACAACGATTTATCAACAAAAAAATTAACTGAAGCAGAATCAATTATAATGATGTTTCAAGATACAAAAATACCTAAGTTTACTATAGAGAAGGCAGATAAAAACAATATTTTAAATTATCTTACTGAAAAAAGTAACTTTTTAAACAAAAGTTATAAAAATATTGTGATTATACCTTTGAATTCAATAGAAAGCAAGATTATATTTTATACTTCAGGATATGGTGAAAATTACAATCAAATATTTTTGTGGGATACTGCAAAAACAGAACCTGTCATGATAGATGGTGCTAATTTTAATGAAAATGGTAGTTGGAAGTGGCTTTTACAAGATAAATATTTACTTCTTTCATCTTCTGACAACACAAATAAAGTGTTGGATATGAGCACTATGAAAGTGTCCAATGCATTTAAGGGAATAAATGAAACTATGTATTTCTTTAAAGATACTTCAAGTATATTGATGAAAAGAGACGCTGCAAGCGCAGAGTCCCCATTTATTGTATATGATTTTTTAACAGGTGATCAAAAAGAAGTTCTTTTAGATAATAAAAGTAAATTTAATAATTTTAAAGTAGATGAAAATAATAATGAAATAAAATTTACTGGAATTTATGAAGAAAATGATATAAGCTATGCAGTTGAAGCATCCTTAAAAATAGATAAAATAAAGCAAAAATATATCACAAAAACAACTACAACATCTTCAACAAATTAAAGTGAAATTCAATTAAATAGTTATTTATTTATGCACATAAGAAAGACGGATATAATATGAAAGAAAATTCAAGTGTATATTACGATGTAATAATAATAGGCGGAGGTCCTGCAGGACTTTTCAGCGCCTTATCAATCAAAAACAAAGATGTCTTATTAATTGAAAAAAATAAATCGTTAGGTATAAAGCTGCTTATAACAGGATTAGGTCAATGCAACTATACTAATTTTTGTAGCAACGATCAGTTTTTAACTCATTATGGTCAAAAGGGCAGGTTTTTAAAACCTGCCTTATATAAATTTACAAACAAGGACTCCATGAACTTTTTTGATAAAGTTGGAGTAAAAAGTATAGTGAGGGAAGACAATAAAGTTTTTCCAAGTTCTTTTAAAGCAGGGGATATATTAAATGCCCTAATAGAAAAGTGTAAGGAAAATCATGTGAAAATAATGTGTAACACAAAAGCAGATTATGTTAAATATAATGAGGACTCAGGATGTTTTAGTATAAAAGCTAATGTTAATATATATGAATGTAAATACCTTATTTTATCAACAGGTGGTAAATCTTATGAACATACTGGTTCAACAGGGGACGGCTATAAATTTGCAAAGATCCTTGGTCATAGCATAGAAGAAACACATCCATCATTAACTCCTGTTTTTATTGAAAATTATGATTTTCATGATTTATCAGGCATATCATTTGAAAATATCAAAATAACATCTTGGAGAAATAATAAAAAAATAAATGAATTCACTGGGGATATGCTTTTTACACATAAAAATATTTCTGGACCTGTCATAATAAATAATTCACGTTATATTGAAGTAGGGGATATATTAAAATTTAATTTTACTCAATTTAAAAATTCAGAAGAATTTAAGAAATATTTTGAAGAAAAATTATCCTTATCTGGTAAACTGAATGTAAAAACATTAGTAAAAGAATTAAACTTACCAAAGCGTTTTGTGGATAAAATTATGAATTTAGCTAATATAAGTGATGATTTAATATGTAGTCAGCTCAGTAAAACAAGCCGTAAAGCTCTTATTGATTTATTGTCAAATCATGAAATGAAAGTTGAGAAGTTAGGTAATTATAATGTGGCTATGGCAACAAGAGGTGGAGTTTCAACAAATGAAATAAACGCTAAAACTATGGAGTCAAAAATAATTAATAATCTTTACTTTGCTGGAGAAGTTATGGATGTTGATGGGGATACAGGCGGTTATAACATACAAGCTGCATTTTCAACTGGAAAATTAGCAGCAGATTCTATTAATCTTAAATAAAATCTGACTTTAAATAATAAAATATTTCAAATAATTACAAAAGATGTTATTGTTTTTGTAATTATTTGAAATAAAATGAAGCAATAATTAATTTAATATATTATTATGTCGTCATGATTGTTTTGACTTTATTTTGTTAAATGTTTATAATAATTGCATAATCCAATTTTATAAGGAAAATGGAAAACGTTTGGATTAATAATAATATAAAAGGAGAATTAATATGGGCGATAAAAATCCTAACAAACCTCAAAAAAAGAAAGATTCTAATAAGAAAGATACTAAGGCTCCTTCAAGTAACAAGAAAAAACCAAAATAAATTAAAAAATTGCCCAATTTGTTAATGGTTGGGTAATTTTTATTTTATACTTTCATTTTCTTCAATTATATCATTTTTATCCTTTGCAATAGTTATTATTAAAACCCCAATTAAGATCAAAGAGCAGCCTATTACATTTTTTAAAGTAAATGGTTCTGCTAAAAACATTATTCCTAAAATAACGCTTGTGAT
>JARBUP010000067.1 GCA_029239575.1 Bacillota bacterium | reverse complement strand
TATGGAGCTTTATCAAAAAGGATATATTACAAATGAAGATCTTGAAGGTGGTCCTGAATTAAAATGGGGAAATGCAGAGGCTGTAATTGAATGGACAAAGCTGATGGGACAAGGAAAAGGATTAGGAGCTAAAATGGCTGAGGGTTCTTATAGACTTTGTGAAAGTTACGGAGTTCCTGAATTGTCCATGAGTGTTAAGAAACAAGAAATGCCTGCTTATGATCCAAGGGGAATACAAGGTATTGGACTTAATTATGCAACTTCTAATAGAGGAGGATGTCATGTAAGAGGTTATATGATTTCTCCTGAAATACTTGGGCTTCCTCAACAACTTGATAGGTTTAGCACTGAGGGGAAAGCTGGTTGGACAAAAATATTCCAAGACTTCACAGCATCCATTGACTCTTCAGGACTTTGCTTATTTACTTCTTTTGCAATGGGGGCTGACGACTATGCTGATTTAGTTAATGCAATAATCGGAACTAATTTAACAGGTAATGACTTCATTCAAATAGGAGAAAGAATTTGGAACATAGAAAGACAATTTAATTTAAAAGCTGGTATTGATCCTTCACAGGATACTCTTCCTAAGAGAATTCTTGAAGACCCAATAGCTGAAGGCCCTTCAAAAGGCTGGGTAAATAAATTAAGTGAAACTCTCCCAGAATATTATAAGGTAAGAGGATGGACTGAAAATGGAATACCAACGGAAGCTAAGCTTGACGAATTAAGACTTAAAGAATATTAATAAAAGGATATGATATAGATTGAAAGTTATTATTAAACTTTTTGCAACTTTACGTGATGGCAGAGGTAAAATAGTAGAAGCTGAATATGGTGAAGGAACTCAAATAAATCAAATAATTAAAGACTTAAATATTGAAGAAAAAGAAATAGCCATTTTGCTTAAAAATGGAATACTTGCAAAAACGGATAATGTCATTAATGAAGGCGATTATTTATCTATTTTTCCACCTGTTGGAGGCGGTTGATATTTAGTTAAGCTTTTGCGTAAAGCGGTAAAAATACCTTGAGGTAATTTTTACCGCTTTATTTATTAGCGTAATAATATATTAAAATAAAAAAATTGATCAATGACCATGCGGAAGCGACAAGAAATAATGTTTTAAACTTATTGAATTGTTTATTTATTATGTTATAATATATATAGTTCAATAAGTTGAATTATTTTAAAATTTTTAAAGGAGTTATAATGCAATTAGGGGAAAAGATAAGAGAGCTTAGAAATAAACAAAAAATGAGCATTGAACAACTTTCTGAAAAAACAGATTTAAGTAAGGGATTAATCAGTCAAATTGAAAGAGATATAACAGGACCTTCTGTGGCTTCTTTGTGGAAAATAGCTCAAGCATTAAATGTTAAAATGAATTATTTTTTCGATGAATATGATGGTTTCAATGAAGTGGTAAGAAAAGATGAAAGAAAAAAAATAATGATGAACAAAGCAAATAGATCTTACGAATTACTATGTCCAAATTTAAAAAATTCTATTGAAATGCTTTGGATAGAAATCGGACCAAATGAATCAAATAGTGATGATTTAATTAGTCATGAAGGTGAGGAGTGCGGTGTTGTTATAAAAGGTTCTTTAAAAGTTCTTTCTGGAAATAAGGAATATGATCTTAATGAAGGCGACAGCATATATTTGGATTCAACAATTCCTCATAGATATTTAAATGTTGGCAGCGAACTTTCGGTTTCAGTTTGGGCAATGGTGCCACCAAGCTTTTAAATTAATAATAAATATATAAAAATTTATTACAGACTTCACCTAAAGAAGAAAGGTGTGTCTGTTTTTTTATTATATATTATTAAATTTACTAAAACTAAGAAGTCATATTTTCAATATACTAAAATATAATTATATAAAGTTCAGTATATTGAAAAATATACTATAAATCATAAAATAATTTCAATTTTAAAGTTAATAGCTTGTTTATCTTTCTGATCCTACGATTTAATAAGAATTTCTACTTTGACAGAAATATCCTATTGTGATATATTGATTTTGCGGTGAAAATATTTCAATATATTGAAAAAGTATAAATCTTAGGTAGATATTTTTCTTTATTTATTATTTAATTTTAATGAAAAGGTTAACATTAATCTTTCTAAGTTATATATAGTTTCATAAAATGAAACTGTTATAAATAAATAAAATATTAGGAGGTAATTATGACATTTTTTAAACCAGAAGACACATTGGCATTATGGACTATTTTAGTAGCATGGGCAGCAGTAAGTATTTATCTTGAACAAAGATATAACTGGGCTGCAAAAATCAGTGGTGCAATCATTGGACTGCTTGGAGCACTTATTCTTGCAAATCTTAAAATTATCCCTACAGAATCTCCAGTTTATGACGCAGTATGGGGGTATATCGTTCCTCTTGCAGTGCCACTTTTATTATTTAAAGCAGACTTAAGGAAAATATGGAAAGAAAGCGGACGAACTTTCTTGGCATTTAATATTGGTGCTGTGGGTACATTGCTTGGAGCAATTATAGCATCTTTCCTTCTTGCTAAATTTATCCCAGAAACAAACAAGGCAGCTGCTATGATGACAGGTAGCTATATTGGCGGAGGAATAAACTTTGTTGCAATGTCGGATGCTTTTCAAGCTACAAAAAATCAGGTAAATGCACTTATAGTAGCAGATAATCTTAATATGGCAATTTATTTTATGGTACTAATGATTATACCGGCTACATCTTTTTTCAGAAAGCATTACGGACACCCTTATGAAGATAAAGTTGAATTAGCAGACAAATCAGCAGCAGGAGTTGCTGGTCAGACTAAAGCTGGTAGCTATTGGGGTAAAAAAGAAATATCACTCCTTGATATGGCTAAGGCTCTTGGAACAACATTTGTAATAGTATTTGTTTCTACTGAAATTTCTAAAGCTATTAATGCTACTGCAGCACCTGCACTTATTAAAGGAATATTCGGATCAAAATACTTGCTTCTTACTACTATAACATGTATACTTGCAACTGCATTTCCAAAATTCCTTGGAGAAATAAGAGGAGCTCAGGAAATTGGGACATTCATGATATACATATTTTTCGTAGTAATAGGCGCACCTGCAGACTTAAAAGTTATAATTATGCAAAGCCCAATACTTCTTGTTTTCTGCTTAATTATAGTTATAGTGAATATGGCTGTAACATTTGGTGTTGGAAAAATATTCAAACTCAATGTTGAAGAACTTTGTATTGCATCAAATGCAAATGTCGGAGGCCCTACCACAGCTGCTGCTATGGCAATTGCAAAAGGATGGGAAGATCTTGTATTACCTGCTATGCTTGTAGGTGTTTATGGATATGTTATAGGTAACTATGTCGGATTGTTTGTAGGTACGTGGCTCGCAACAATATTGTAATATTTAAAATAAAAGTGATTGAATTAAGTTAATTATTTATTTTTAATACATACTAAGTGTTTAAAAAAACATTTAGTATGTATTATTAGGAGGAAAAAATTATGAAAATTTTTGATGGACATTCAGATATTTTAACAGACGTTTTAATGAGGCGATTAAACGGAGAAAAAAATGTATTGAAAAATCATCACATTGAGAGGCTAAGAAAAGGCGGGGTAGATGGTGCAATACTTGTAGTTTGGATAGATCCTCCTTATACTGACAATCCATCTTGGAGAATGATTCAGGTTCTTGGTGCAGCCTGTGATGAAATCGAAGATATGAAGGATGTAGCTGGAATAGTATACAGTTACAGTGATATATTAAGTTTAAGAGAAAACGGAAAACTGCCTATTATTATTGGTTGTGAAGGCTTAAGCGGAATAAGTGGAAATATAAGTATTTTATCAATGCTTCACAAACTTGGTGTAAGACATGCAAGTCTTACTTGGAATGAGGAAAATGAACTTGCTACAGGTGTTAGAAGTCCAAACAAAAATAGAGGTGTAACACCTCTTGGAATAAAGGCTCTTAATAAACTTGAAGAATTAAAAATGATAGTTGATGTATCCCATGCAAATGAAAAAACTTTTTGGGATGTATTTGAAAATACAAAAAAACCTTTTATAGCATCACATTCTAATGCATATAGCATTTGCAGCGTTCCAAGAAATTTAAAAGATGACCAAATAAAGGCAATTGCGAGCAGGAATGGCGTAATTGGAATGAATTCATGGCCGGATTTTATAGATGATAAAGATCCAACTGTTGAAAAGCTTGCAGATCATATAGATTATATTGCAAATCTTGTTGGTATTGATGTTATTGGTCTTGGATTTGACTTTTGTGATTTTCTTCAAGGAGATACAACTTCAAGTTTTCAGGATAGCGAATCAACTGCTGCAATAGGTCTTGAGGATGCATCAAAAATACCTGCTTTGATAGATATCCTTTATAAAAGAGGATATAAAAATGATGATGTTGAGAAAATTGCATTTAAAAACTATGAAAGAGTTATTAAAGAAATTATTGGTTAGATATTTTTAGGGACGGAGCTTTAATAATCAAATTTCCGTCCCTAAAAATCATTATAATTTCGATTTATTTGCCTGATATTCATCTAATATTTCAAGACTTAAATCCATTTTAGAAAATTCAATTTCACCTAAGCTTTTCACTGGCATAATTCCAAGTAATGAATTAGTTACAAACATTTCATCGAAGCTTTTAATATCATTATGATATATAATTTTTTCGCATACTTTATAATTATTTAATATATAACTTCTTATAATACCATAAAGCATTCCGCAACTTACAGGTGGAGTGTACAACTTTTTTTCTTTTATAAAAAATAAATTTGTTGTAGCTCCTTCGCAAATTTGACCTTTGGTATTTAGGAAAATTGGTTCGTCCCATCCCTTTTCTTTAGCATTTCTTTTTTCTAATATGTTATCGCCATAATTAAATGATTTCAAAAATGTAAATGGTGAAGTTTCATTTCTTATTACATCACTAATTCCAAGTACAAATCCTTTTTCAAATTGCTCTTTGGTATATGTGTTGTCTCTATTAGTTATAGTGATATTTTCTTTTGATACCATAATTTTGAGTACCCCGTCTTTCATAGGGTGATCATTTATATAGTCTGTAATATGTTTTTTTGTAATTTCACATTTAATACCTAAAAATTCAAGTGATCTATTTAACCTATTTAAATGTTCCTTCAATAGTATGCAGTGATTTTCTGTTACTGCTATGGTTTCAAACAAACCAATTCCATACATATATCCTTCGTCTAACTTTATATTCATTGAATTCTCCTATATTAGCTTAAAGAATCTAAAATTGCTTTTGCTTTTTGTAGTGTTTCTTCATATTCAAAGTTCAACTCAGATTCATAGGTGATTCCTCCGCCCACCCCTAAAGAATATATGCCATCTTTAAAAAGTGCTGTTCTAATAACAATATTTAAATCACAGCTTCCATCCAAGGATATATAACCTATTGTACCTGTATATATTCCTCTTTGTCCATTTTCTAATTCATCAATAATTTCAATGGCTCTTTTTTTAGGGGCTCCCGTAATTGAACCTCCTGGAAATGTAGCTTTTATTAAATCCATTACAGTTAAATCATCTTTCAGTTCGCCTACAATGTTAGCAACTAAGTGATATAAAGTTGCATATTCTTCTATAGTAAATAACTCAGTTACTTTTACGCTTCCTTTTGTACAAACTTTATTCAAATCATTGCGCTCTAAATCAACAATCATTAGAAGCTCACTTTTATCTTTTTCAGATTGCTGAAGCTCTTCTTTTAATTTTAAATTTTCTTTTTCATCGGATACCTTTTTTCTTGTTCCTTTTATAGGTCTTGTTTCTATATGATTATTTTTCATTTTTAAAAAGCGCTCTGGAGAAGAACATACAACCTGAAAATTATCATAATTTAAATAAGCTCCAAATGGAGAAGGATTAATTATACGAAGTTTTTTAAACATTTCATAGGGTTCTTTTTCGCTTTTTATTTCCAATCTTTGAGTTAAATTTGCAATATAAATGTCTCCTTCTATAATATATTGTATAACTTTACTAATAGCTTGTAGGTACTTTTCTTTTTCAAAGTTAGAGTTTACTAATATTTTGCTGATTGAATCACTGTCATGAGATTGTTCAATTATATTTGCAATTTTATATTCAATATTTTTTATAGCAGTTTCACTGCTTGTTAAATTACCATTTGCTACAATATATATTTCTTTTCTTTTATGATCCTCTATGATAAAGTCATCATAAAAATTCAATATGCAATGGGGTATCTTAATAAAATCTTCATGGGCTGATTTTACATTTTCTAATTTTCTTCCATAATCGTAGGATAAATATCCAATAGCCCCGGATACAATGGGAAGCGTAGTATCATTTTCTTCATGGTGATTTTTTAAATAATTTCCTACATAGTCTTCAAAAGGTTCATTAACTACTTGACCATTCACTATTAATTTATCAGAGTTTAATATGGTAAGGTATGGATGTATGCCAATAATAGAAAATCTGCCTAATTCATTTCGAAGTGAAGAATCTAAAAATACTGCATTTTTTTCATTTCTAAATGCTGAAAAAATTTCATTAATTTCAATGTACTGTTCTAATTTTTTAACAATTCTTTTCATCTTTTTTATTTGCACCACCAATTTTCGCAAATTTTTATAAAATTATTTAAAATTTCATGCCCGTATTCTGATAATACAGCCTCAGGATGAAATTGAACTCCATATACCGGTAGGTTTCTGTGAGATATTGCCATAATTGTGGAGTTATCATCCTCTGCGTCTATTTGAATTTCCTTAGATAAAGTTTCTTTGTCAACAATTAATGAATGATACCTTGTAACAAAATATGGGCTTGGTATATTGTGGAATAAACCTTTGCCATTATGTTTTATAGCTGTTATTTTGCCATGCATAGGCCTTACACCTTTTACTATATTAGAACCAAACACATGTCCAATGACCTGATGGCCTAAACATACTCCCAATATAGGAATTTTCCCATAAAATTCTTTCACAATTTCTTCAGACATCCCTGATTTTGTAGGGCTTTTAGGACCAGGTGAAATAATAATTCCTTGCGGTTTAATTTTAGTAATCTCATCCTTGGTTATTTTGTCATTTTTATATATTATTATTTCTTGACCTAATTCATGAAAATATGCGGCAAGATTATAAACAAAAGAGTCGTAATTATCAATTATTAAATACATTCTTATCTCCTTACAAGCATTAATTCACATTATTATATATGAATGAATATAAATTTACAATAAATAATTCCACAAGCTATAACAAGGTTTTATTTGAATGAATCATGCATTGAAAATATATGACATTAATGTTAATATTGAATTAATTAAAAAATACCCCGGAGGAAAAATGCATACTAAAAATGTTACACCCTATGTTGCAGCTATTATATTTTCATTGATATTTGGTTTGAGTTTTATGTTTACAAAAAAAGCTATAATGGTAATTTCAGTATTTAAACTTTTATCATTTCGATTTTTGCTAGCTTTTATTGTAATGTCCTTGTTAGTTTTATGTAAGGTTATTAAGGTGGACTATAAAAATAAACCAATAAAAGATTTGTTTATAACATGCATAGCTCAACCTGTTGTTTATTTTATTTTTGAAACATATGCTATACAATATACATCATCATCTTATGCGGGATTATTCATTGCACTTATACCTATTTGCGTATCAATCATGGGAATTTACTTTTTAAAAGAAATGCCAAGTAGAATTCAATGGATTTTCATATTTCTCTCGGTAGCAGGAGTTATTTATATATTACTTAACGATACATCGTCTATTAATGGTAGTGCAAATATTGTAGGAACACTATTTCTCTTTGTAGCAATTATATCTGCTTCCGTATACAGCATATATTCAAGAAAAATATCTCTACATTTTACTTCTTTTGAAATTACATATTTTATGATGGGAATTGCTGCTGCTGTATTTAATTTTATTGCATTGATTTTAGATATTTCTAATGGAAATGCTAATACGTATTTTCAACCTATTTTAAATAAGGATGTAATAATATCAGTAATATATTTGGGAATTTTATCATCAGTGGTAGCTTATTATCTTATGAATTATAGTCTTTCAAAAATGGCTGCTTCAAAATCTACTGTCTTTGCTAATTTGGCTACAATAATCAGTATAGTTGCTGGTGTAGTGTTTTTAGGTGAAAATTTTTATTATTATCATGTAATAGGTTCTGTAATGATTTTAGTAGGAATCATTGGTACTAATTATTTCAATACTATTTAAAAGTACTCTCGTTAAAAGTCTTATGGACTAACTTCTTAATATTAAAACAGCACCAGTTTGTTACTGGTGCTTAGATTTTAATTTATTGGATTATTTATTTTTGATATAAGTATATTATGAACTTTCTACTTTATGATATGATACTAAATTGTTTTTTATTTAAATTTTCTTCTGTAACATTTTTTATAGGTTTTGTAATAAGTGCTAATATAAGTGCAACAACAAGCAATGCTGCTGATATGATATATGCTAAATTATAAGTTCCTGTTTTATCAACAACTATACCTGCAATAATTGGTCCTATAGTTCCGCTGATTCCCCAAGCTGTGTACATAACACCATAGTTACCACCGAAATTTTTAACGCCATAATAGTCTGCTACAACTGTTGGGAATAAACTTAGTAATGATCCATATCCAATTCCTGCTAAAGCTGTTCCTACTGATATCCATATAGGTGACGTATAAGCTGCAAATAGTGCCATATTAACACCTTGAATAACAAAGACAATCATCATTGTATTTACACGTCCAATTTTATCAGAAATGTAACCAGCTGCTAATCTACCGAGTGCATTAAATATTGCCAGTAATCCAACTAAATAAAAACCATTTTCCCAGTTTGCTTGTGTTTTTGCAATTGTTGCAATGTTACCAATAATCATCAATCCAGCTGAAGAAGATAAAGCGAACATTATCCAAAGGAAATAAAATTGTTTTGTTTTAACCATTTCTTTCGTTTCGAAATTTTTATTTGATGGGTTTTTAGTCACTTTTTTCGTTGCGTTTTTTGGTTCTGGTGGTACATAACCAGCAGGTGGGTTTTTAATAAGTTGTGCTACTGGAATTGCAACCACCAATATAAATAAGCCCAATATTAAGAAAGAATTTGATATCCCATATTTCTGTAACAAAATAGTTGTAATTGGAGCTATATAAAGAGACGCTAACCCCATACCGCTTACTACAATACCTGTTACCATTCCTTTTTTAGAAGGATGAAACCATTTTAATGCAGGTGGTGTTACTGCAGAATATGCAAATCCAATCCCTGTACCTACTAAAATTCCAAATGCAATTGTAAGTGCTGCAACGTTAGTTGTAAAGCTTGATAAAATCAAACCTCCACCTGTGAATACTGCACCAAGTGTTACAATTTTACGTGGTCCTATTTTATCTTGAACTCTTCCAGCAAAAAGTACGGCTATTGCCCAAACTAATATTGCAACTGTATAAGGAAGGGATGCGTTACTATTTGTCCATTGCCAATCATGAACAAGAGCTTTCTTAATTACACTCCACGAGTAAAGAACTCCTAAAGTTAAGTTAATACATAATCCGGCAATAAGTACTTTCCATCCATCTTTTATAGTTACTTTTTTTTCCATTTTACTCTCCCGTTTTTTATCTTTTATTTTTTATTTTTTGATTTATAGTTTTCATATTGCTGCAGCAATATATTAAAATGTACATATTTAATATTATAAACCTTTGACTAAGTCTAATGTCAACGTTTAACAGTTAAATTTTTTTTATTGACCTTAGAGTAGTTCAAATGTTAAAATTATGTACATTTCTTGATTGTATTAAATAAAAGTGAGGTAACTATGAAAGATAATTTTTTAATTGGCGAGTTATCTAAGATTTTTCATGTTAGTACGGATACACTAAGACATTATGATAAAATTGGTCTTTTAAATCCAAGCTATGATGATAGCAATAGATATAGATTTTATAGCGTTCGTGATTTTTTTAAACTTAGTAGAATCTTATTTTTCAAAGATTTAGACATTCCCTTGCAAGATATTAAGAACTATATGAACAATAAAAATACAATTAATTTAGTGACAATACTAAAAAATAAGGAAAAAGCTATTGATATAAAAATAAATAAATTAATTAATTTGCAAAAAAAAATAACTGCTAAACTTGATTTGCTCGGAAGCATAAAACAAGAACTGAATGTAGTAAAAATAAAGCACATGCCTCAAAGAATAGGTATCCTTTTAAATGTAAATGATAGTAATAATGAATATGAACTAAAACAATCTATTAAAAAAAACCAGGAATATTTTAAGCTTAGTTCAATGCTAATTGAAGGGCAACTATATACTTCACTTGAGAAAGATGACATGATAAATGGAATTTTTTATAAGTTTAAATATTTTATTGAGATTATTTCCACAGAAGATATAGTTACAGGTCATATGACAATATTTCCGGAGAGAGAATATGCCTGTGTTGTTTTTAAAGGTTGCTATAATGATACTCAAAAACATTATAAAATTCTTGTTCAATGGATAAATGAAAATGGATATGAAATATTGGGTGATTCAATTAAAAAAAACATAGTGGATTATGATTTTTCAGATTCTGAAAATGAATATGTTTCAGAAATACAAATTCCTATTAGAAAATTAAGCATTAAATAAAACATAAAAAAACGGTGTAATAGTTTTGGCTATTGCACCGTTTTTAAAATATATACCGTATTCATTATGTAATTAATTCGTATCTATATTTAATTCGGAAATTTCAGCTTGTTTTTCTAAAGTAATATTGATTATGTTGATATTTACTGCCGCAACATCCATATCTGTCATATTTTCAATTTCTTTTTTTACAGCAACTTGTACTTCTCTTGCGATTGCATTTATATTATTACCGTATTCAACACTTATATTAATATCTAATACAACTGTATTTTCATTTACTTCAACTTTTATACCTTTTGAATAACTATTTCTTGAAAATATACTTGATATACCTTCTGCTACACCAGAACGAACTAAGGTTACTCCTTTGATTGTACTAGTCGCAATACCTGCCATAGTAATAATAACTTCATCCGCTATTTTGGGATTTATAAATTCAAATTCTTTGTTTTCATCATTCATAATTTTGTCTCCTTTGTGGTTGTTTTTAAAATTATTTCTTAATAATTAAAATTTACCCCAATAAGGTTACCTTTAAACAAAAGATGCTATTATATTTAAAATATTTTTATTTTACTTATATTACTGAAATAAAATCACTTGCTTTAATATTAAAATATTCACATATATCATTTATTTCTTTAAGTGTAATGTCGTTCAAAGGAATTCCATTTATCATTTTATCGTTATATGATTCAATTTCTTTTTCTCCATGAGTGTAAATTCTCATAGCTCCTTTTGCTTTGTTTGAATTTCTAAGTTCATTTAAATATTTTGACATACTGTTTTCAATTTCTTTTTTATCACCGAACATTCCATAATCAATTGCAAGAAATGAATGGCAAGTTCCTGAGCCGTCTGGATTATTTAAATTAACATTATTTCCAGTAAGACCTCCGGATAAAATAGCTGTGAACATTTCAACTGCAAGAGCTAAACCATATCCTTTATGTCCTCC
>JARBUP010000372.1 GCA_029239575.1 Bacillota bacterium | reverse complement strand
CCAGTAATCCACATCTTCAAATTTCATAAGTTCAACAGGAGCCCCTGTTATAATCATTGCATCATATTTTTTATTTTTAACTTCTTTAATATTCTTATAAAAATTTTGCATGTGACTTTCTGAAATATTTTTTGATTCATATGATCTGGTATGAATAAATTCTACATTTATTTGAATTGGTGTATTTGAAAGTAATCTTACAAATTGAGTTTCAGTTTCTATTTTTGTAGGCATTAAATTTACTAATGCCACTTCAAGAGGTCTAATATCCTGAGTATCCGCTCTATCTTTGTCCATAACAAAAATATTTTCATTACCCATTGTTTTGTAAGCTGGTAAATTTCCTGGTATTATAACTGGCATAAAATCATCCTTTCTGCTATCTTAAACAAATTTTACATTTGCTTAGTTAATTTAAATTTTAATATTCTGTTTATATTAAAAAATCCTCTCATAAGAGAGGAGTTGTTATTACGCCATCTCTTATCTTCCAAAGTAAAACTTTGCCGGACTTAGCACCTTTCAGATTAGCTGCAGGTTGCCGAGACTTCACAGGGCCGCTCCCTCCGTCTCTCTCGATAAGATTTATTTAATTGTAATGAATACTTTATACTAAATCAATTAATTTGTCAATATTGCTTAATTAAATTTTTTTATTATTAGAATAATTTATTTAATTTGCATTAGTCATAAAATAATTGTTATGGCAAAATATATCAATTAATGAATTATATAATTTTATTAAAGGATCTCCTAAAAATAAATTATGATTTTCATATGCTTTATTAATGTCAGCTTCAACTGTGTTCATTAAATTATAGAAATTTTCTTCTAAGTCCTTTTGGTGAAATGAATCATAAAAATAATCTTTATTTATTTTTGAATGCCACATATCAAAATACTTATTTAGAAACATATAAAAATTATTATTAGATTCCATAATTTTAACTACACTTAACAAAAAATACTCATCATTTTTTAAAATAAAACATTTATTAAATAATGGGATACTCCAATTTCTATTATCTATATCTATATCTATATTTCCTTCAATAATTCCAAGTAATGCAGTCAACAAATATTTATCTTCTATTAAATTTTGTTTTTGGTTAAATTTTTGTGATAAGTTATCTTTATTAAATAAATTAATATAATTCTCAACTGCGAATTTAATATTTAAAACACTTTGTCCCATGTAATTTCTCTCCAAATTCGACATTTTTTTACTATTTTTCTCTTTATATAATAAAACTTTATTTACAATTTGTCAATATTTTATAATTTAAATTTGCATTTTGTAAATAATTGTTGAATTTTGGAAAAAAATATTTTATAATATGATTACCGCCCCAAAAGTCACGGAGCGAGTTTTGGGTGTTAAGTTATAAGTTACTAATAAAAAGGGCTGACTGTATAATGGATTTAAACGAGAGATTAAGATATTTGCGCATAAAAAACAATTTAACAGCTAAAGAATTTAGCAAATTATTTGATATTTCTGAGTCTTCTGTTTCTTTATATGAAAACGGAAAAAGAACTCCAAGCTTAAGTTTAATAATAGAATTTGCTGATTTTTTTAAAGTTTCAACAGATTACATATTAGGTAAAACTAATATACCTACACAATACAATACAAAAGATACTCAATTTGATTTTGCAAAACAGCTTCAAACCATAATAAATATATTTGATGAAAAAGACATAATTTTGTTTAATGGCGATATGATGAATGAACAGTTTAAAAATGTATTTAAAAAAACTTTAGTAAATATTTCAGACACAATGAATCTTTTGTCAGATGATTATAAAATAATGTAAACAAAAATATATTTGATATGTCTATTTAAAGTTGTTATAATTCTAATATATTTTTTTCTAAAATAACTAATACGCAACAAATGAAAGGAATTTAACATGATTGTTTTGTCTTGCAATGACATATCAAAAGCATATGTGGTTGATAATATAATAGAAAATATTTGCTTTACAATAAATGATAATGAAAAGGTTGGGTTAATAGGATTAAATGGAGCAGGTAAATCAACTTTATTTAATATTTTAACTGAACAACAAGAAGCGGATTCAGGAACAATTTTTATAGCTAAAGGTAAAAAACTTGGTTATTTAAAACAAAATACTCATATAGAAACTACAAAAACAATAATGGATGAAATGCTTACTATTTATGAGGATGTAATAAAATTAGAAAAAGATCTTCGTAAATTAGAACATGATATAAGCTCATTCACTGAGCATGATGAAAATGGCGAACTTGAATCTTTGATGGAAACATACTCCAAATTTAATGAAAAATTTGAAGAATCTGAAGGATATAGTTATAACTCTATTATTAAAGGTGTATTAAGAGGACTTGGTTTTAATGAACAAGATTTTGACAAACAAATTGATTTACTTAGTGGTGGGCAGAAAAGCAGGGTAATGCTTGCCAAATTATTACTTGAAAAAGCAGATATACTTCTTCTTGACGAACCTACTAACCACTTAGATATAAATGCTATCTCGTGGTTAGAAAAATATATAAAAGATTTTAAAGGCGCTGTAATATTAATTTCACACGATAGATATTTCCTTGATAATACTGTAAATAGAATTTTCCTCATGGAAAACAAAAATCTAACTGCATATAATGGAAATTATTCTGAGTTTATGAAAAA
>JARBUP010000371.1 GCA_029239575.1 Bacillota bacterium | reverse complement strand
CATGGAGCTCATCCTCACGAAGGAATCGATCCTATTTTTATTGCGAGCAATTTAGTAATTTCTTTACAAAGTATAATAAGCAGAAATTTATCACCTGTTAATTCAGCTGTTTTTACAATCGGAAGCATACACGGTGGAAGCAGTGGAAATATAATACCTAATGAAGTTAAATTAGTAGGAATTCTTAGAACTTTAGATGAAAATACAAGAGTTTTTCTAAAAGATAGAATTAAATCAATAGTTGAAAATGTTTCAACTGCTTTAGGTGGTGAAGGTAATGTATTTATTAGAGAAAGCTATGGAGCTTTAATAAATGATGATGATGTTGTTAATGTTGTAAAAGAAACAGCAGAAAATATTTTAGGAAAAGATAATATAATTATAAGTCAATATCCAAATATGGGAACAGAAGATTTTTCGTATTTTACAAAAGAAGTAAAATCATGTTTTTATAATTTAGGATGCAGAAATGAAAAATTAAATGCAGTTTATCCAATACATTCAAGCCATTTTAACATAGATGAAAATTGTCTAAAATTAGGCGTTATGTTGCAAGTAAATAATGTATTAAATCTACAATCATAATATAATAATTAATGTTATGTTAACAATACTAATTATTATATTATTATATTGAAAAAATAATAAAAAGTTGTTACAATTAAATGTATTTGCTATAAAGCAATTTAGAAAGTGTGAAAAAATGTTCGGAAATGTAAATATAGATAAAATGGAACTTAAAATGAAAGAATATTATAGCTACAGGGGTTATTACTGTGGTTTATGTAAAACAATAAAAACAGAATATAATAATTTATGTAGGCTAACTTTAAATTATGATATGACATTTCTTATTGTACTTTTGAGTTCTCTTTATGAGCCACAAAATAAAATTACTAATGAAAAATGCATGGTACATCCTGTTAGCAAACATCTTGTAATACAAAATGAAATAACTAAATATGCTGCTTCTCTTAATATAATGTTATCATATTATAATTTAATAGATAATTGGAACGATGATAAAGATTTTAAATCATTATCCATTGCAAAACTTTTAGAGGGACATCTTAAAAATATAAGTCCTGAGTTAAAGGAAAAAGAAATAAAAATTAAACAACTATTAAATAATTTAACGTTAATTGAAAAGCAAAATGTAAGCGATATAGACTCTGCATCAAATGAATTTGGACATATTATGGAAGAAATTTTTGTGTATAAAGATGATATTTGGGAAAAAACTCTTCGAAAAATTGGTTTTTTTCTTGGTAAATATGTTTATTTAATTGATGCATATGATGATATGGAAAAAGATTTAAAAAATAATTCATACAATCCATTTAATTTAGCTGATGAAGAAGATATAGACCAATATGCTGCGAATATAATAACTTTAAATTTATCTTTTTTAAGTGAAGAAATAGAGAAACTTCCCATAGAGCAGGATAAAGGTGTAATTGATAATATTATTTATTCTGGAATGTACAAGAAAATTGAAAATATTAAAAATAAAAAGGAGCAATTATAAATGAGAGATCCATATGAAGTGTTAGGGTTGAAAAGAGGTGCGTCAAAGGACGAAGTTAAAAGCGCCTACAGAAAACTTGCAAAAAAATATCATCCTGATATGAATGAAAACAATCCTTTACAGGATTTAGCTGAAGAAAAATTTAAAGAAATACAGTGGGCATATGATGAAATTATGAATGGATCAAGCTCAAGTTCAGCATATGGAAGCAACAATTATTCTAACACAAGCAATAGCGGATCATATCAAGGAAATTCTGATAACAGTTTATTTTCTGTTAGACAGCAAGTAAATATGGGAAGATACCAAGATGCCATAAGATCTTTAAACACAGTACAAAATCGTAATGCAGAGTGGAATTTCTTAATGGGAGTATGTTATGTTAACTTGGGTTCGACAGGACAAGGTCTACAATTTGTTCAAAGAGCAGTAAGCATGGAACCACAGAATGCTGAATTTCAAAATTTTTTAAATCAAATTATGAACATGCAAAGAAACTATAACCAAAGAGCATACTATAATGGCGGTGGCCGCTCTAACTCAAGCACTGATTGCTGTACACAATTAATATGTGCGGATTGTTTATGTGAATGTTTGGGAGGAGATTTGATTTCATGCTGTTAAAAAGCAAGGATATAGCTTATTTAGGGGTATTATTAGGACTAAATCTGTTGTTTATTATTCTTTCATCTGTAATAGAAACTAATACAATAATACTTATGGCTGCTGCAGCTTTAATGATTGGAATTGTTATAGTTGAGTTTGGAAGTAAAAGTGGTAGTATATTTTATATAGCCTCATGTATGCTTGGTTTTTTTCTAACATTTAACAAAGTAGAAATTATTACATATATTTTGTTTTTTGGACTATATAGTTTAATAAAACATGCTATTGAATTTAAAATTACAAATAAAATTTTAGCCTTATTATTAAAATTTATATTTTTCAATATTTCTTTACTATGTTTATATTTTGCAATAAATCAATTTATAACATTAAAACTTTTTTGGTGGATGATATTAGGAGCGGAAGTTTTATTTTTAATATATGACTATGCATTTACTATTTTTATTAATTATTATATAAATAATATAAGACCTAAGCTGACAAAAACAAAATAGGACCTTTATAAAAGGTCCTATTTTGTTTTTG
>JARBUP010000370.1 GCA_029239575.1 Bacillota bacterium | reverse complement strand
ATTGTAAATAAGTCAACTCCTCATTTTGCGAAAGATGACAAACAAATTCATGTTCTACCATATTTTTATATACCATCTTTTTATAGGAAGCCTGCTTAGAAGTTTTTCCCATTACCGATGAACACACCTTAAGTCCCGAACATGATGTTTCGGCCAAAATGTATGAAACATTATCTTCAACAATTACATTTTTCGTGGATAAATACTGTTTACTCTCCCCTGCTACTCGTGGATCTTTTGCATTATAAAAATTATGTACCTCACCATTGTGTTTTGAAATAATTTTAATATCCAAATTGCAATTTTCCAATGTAATATCTACTTTTATTAAAAACAATGACAATCTTACAAAGGAAGTCATTCGTGAAAATCGTATAGAAACAATATTACCCTTTGGTGATTTCCATCTGATTCTTCTCTCCGTGATTCCTTCCTTCATGTTTACTACTCTCTCATAGTCTAAAATTGCTCCATTAAAAAGAGAAAATTTTTCGTCACCTAGCCATATATCATTGACTGCGTGTCAGCTATGTTTAAAATCGTCTGTTTTTTTTCTATTAAACCATACAATTTCTCTGCTTGATTCATATCTGTTATATCATAAAAACCATTAATATACTGCCCTCTGATAGAGGAATATCCTTCTGGGTATCCCTCCTCAAAATTTCCACGCACACCAATATACCCATTAGCATTATGAAAGATTGTTTCATCGAGCATTAGTTCTGAGTTTACTACAGAAAATTCATTTTTAGAATATGTGTACTCATAGTTATTCATCAAATCCACCTGCCGTTTAATTGTAATATAATTCTCTAGTGAAAACCTTCTGGATTAAATACAAACTGTATTTCTGCTTTCTATAATTTTTAAAGTAAATCGTTTTACTACTTTATTATCAACTTTTTATGCATTATTGTCAATTTTGATTAGTTTTTGGCCGCTTTTTCTATTTAATAACTAAAAGTAGCAATAAAATCACAATTATATCTTGTGATTTATTGCTACATTTAGTAAATTATTTATATAAATTTATCTCATATTTTTGTAGAAGTACGCCATATCACTTTAGAAGCAATACTAAAAACATCAGTACTTTTATTTCCCGTTATATTTTCTATTAAATATTGTGCTGCCAAATAGCCTCGTTCATAATTCGGAACAGCGGCAGTTGTTAATCCCATCTGTGATGCCATATTACAATTATCAAAACCGGTTACTTCAATATCTTCCGGAATTCGAATTGCATTTTTTTTAAATACTTTTATTGCACCAATGGCCATATTATCATTAGCACATACCAGAACCTCCGGTAATCTGTTGCTTAACATTAAAATTTGAGCAGCACGCTTTCCACTACTCTCCAAATAATCACCAGAAATATAATTTTTTCTTTCAAATTCAACATGATTATTTGCTAATGCATCCAGAAAAGCTTGGTATCTTTCATTATTATCTTCTGTTGATTCTATGCCTCCCAAAAATGCAAATGTTTTCCTACCATTACTAGCTATTTTATTTATCATCTCATACATCGAATTATAGTTATCAATCACTACACTTTTAATATATGGGTTATCTACAATACGATCCAATGCAATGATAGGGTAATCTGCAGAAGCTTTTTTTATCAAAATTTCTGACTTCATATGTCTATCGAGCAGGATACATCCTCTTGTAAAATTACCACTCATAAATTTTTCACATGATCTGCTGGTACAAATCATTAAATCATAATCGTGCGATTGTACAAAATCACTTATTCCATTAATAATTTTCAAATAATAATCTCTGTCAAAATCACTAAAGCTAAACAAGATTGTATTATTTATTCCTGTTTTTAAATATTTGCCTGTGATATTAGGAGAATAATTCATTTCTTCACATAATTTTTGTATTATAGCGACCGTTTCTTTACTTACATTATTTCTTCCATTTAAAGCATTGGAAGCTGTAGCCGGGCTAACTCCAGCTGCTTTTGCTACATCCTTTAATTTTATCATACTGTTTTTTACCTCATTTGCTTCCTACTTCCAATCATCGATAAGGAATTTATCTAATAATACCCTCATTTTACCTAATTTAATAGTTTTCCATTATATAATATAATGACCGCACCTATATACTCCATTTTATATTTTCACCAAAACATAATCAATACTATTATTTAATATTTCTTACTAATTGCGTACTTCGATTACAGACCCACATCATCCAACACGAATATTCCGTCTTTATGGATGCACACTTAACTAACCCAAAGGCAGGCCGACCATCATTAGTGGAGAAAAACTTCGCAAAGTATGTAAGTGAACCATAGATATCAGAAAACCGCCTAGAGCACAATAGTACTTCAGACGGTTAAATGATAATATAAAAAGAAATGTTATTATAATTTATTTCGCAAACTGCCTTCCCGTATGGTCAATCGTAAATTCTCCTTTATGTATCAGCTGAGAAATCGGTACCAACTCAAAGCCCTTATCCTTCAATCCTGTGATAACACGATCGAGTGCTTCCGGTGTAAACTTCGCACCGTTATGCATCAGGATGATGGAGCCCTTACCTAAGTTTTTATGTTCCGTACATTTTTTCACTATACTTTCTGCACCGTAGTCCTTCCAGTCGAGGGAATCCACATCCCACTGTATCGTATAATAACCACAGTCTCTTGCCGTCCCT
>JARBUP010000066.1 GCA_029239575.1 Bacillota bacterium | reverse complement strand
TTGTCCGGTGTTACTTCAACTAATTCATCATCATTAATAAATTCTAAAGCTGTTTCTAATGTCATTACTTTTGGTGGCGATAATTTAATAGCATCATCAGCACCTGAAGATCTTGTATTAGATTGTTTTTTAGCTTTAGTAGCATTAACTACCATATCTTCATTACGAGCATTCATACCTATTATCATGCCTTCATAAACTGCTTCACCAGGGCTTATAAATAATGTTCCTCTGCTTTCAAGGTTGTTTAAAGAATAAGCTACAGCTTCGCCTTGTTCGCTAGCAATTAAAGCACCATTTGTTCTTTGAGGTATTTCACCCTTATATTTGTCATAGTGGTCAAAGCTTCTTACGATAGTTCCTTCACCTCTTGTATCATTTATAAGTTCAGTTCTGTAACCAAGAAGTCCACGAGTAGGTACCATGTATTCAATTTTTACATAATTTCCATCAGGAGACATTGCTTGTAACATACCTTTTCTTAAGTTAAGTTTCGAAATAACAGAACCTGAATATTGTTCTGGACAATTTACTATAACTTTTTCTATCGGTTCTTTAACTACGCCATCTTCTTTGTGAAGAATTACTTCTGGTTTAGAAACGGCAACTTCATATCCTTCTCTTCTCATATTTTCAAGTAGTATTGATAAGTGAAGTTCTCCTCTTCCTGAAACCTTATAACCATCTAAAGCACCTTCTAATATTTCAACTCTTAAACCAACATTTACTTCAAGTTCTTTTTCAAGTCTTGCTTTTAAATGTCTTGTAGTTACATATTTTCCTGATAAACCTACAAATGGTGATGTATTGATTAAAAAGTTCATAGATAATGTAGGTTCTTCTATTTTAATTGTTTCCATAGGAATAACTTTACCTTCATTACATATAGTATCTCCTATTGAAATATTAGGAATACCTGATACAACTATTATATCACCGCTATATGCTTCAGTTACTGGAGTTCTTACTAATCCTTCATAAACAAATATATTTACAATTTTCTGTCTTTCAACTGAACCATCATGTTTTGCTACAGCAACAGTTTGACCTACTTTAATTGAACCAGCAGTTACTCTACCGATTCCAAGTCTTCCTATATATTCATCATATCCAAGAGATGAAACTTGCATTTGTAAATCATCTGTATCTTTATCAGGATATGGTGCCACATGTTTAATTATTGTTTCAAATAATGGGTCTATGTTTTCACTTGGCTGATCCAATTCATATTGAACAACGCCTTCTTTAGCTACCCCATAAAGTATAGGGAAATCTAATTGTTCATCATTTGCGTTTAACTCAACAAATAAATCAAATACCATATCTACAACTTCTTCTGCTCTATGGTTTTTCTTATCTATTTTGTTTATTAGTAGTATTGGTCTTAATCCTATTTCAAGAGATTTTTGCAATACAAAACGAGTTTGAGGCATAGGACCTTCAACTGAGTCCACTAACAATATAACTGTATCAACGGTTTTCATTATACGTTCAACTTCTGAAGAGAAGTCAGCATGGCCTGGTGTATCTACAATGTTTATTTTTATGTCGTCGTGCATAACAGAACAGTTTTTTGAATAAATTGTAATTCCTCTTTCACGTTCTATGTCATTTGAATCCATTACGCAATCAACTACTTCTTGATTTTCTCTAAAAACTTTACTTTGTTGTAAGAATGCATCAACTAATGTCGATTTTCCAGCATCTACGTGAGCTATTACTGCAATATTTATTATTTTTTTCTTCATATATACCTTCCTTTTATTAATCCACATGTTATAATATTCTTTTTTTATACTTTTTGCAAGTTATTTTTATTAATGATATCGTTATTCTACAAAATATTTTAAATATTTTTAATAAATTATATATTTAAAGTTATGTTCACATCTTTTAATTTAATTATTCTATTAAAATATTTGAATTTTTATAAAAATTATGGTAATTATTAAAATTGTAATTAGTTTTAAGTTCGATAAAGCTCTATAATAAAAATGCATTGAATATTTTAACATTCAATGCATTTTGTTCTTAATTAAATATCAACTTTTTCATTTTTATAAACTACTTTACCATCTATAATTGTCATTGCTGTTTCAAAAGCTAAATCGAACATAGGATTACCTTTAAATATAGCTATGTCAGCATCTTTTCCTACTTCAATGCTTCCTACTCTATCCCCTATACCATTTATTTCTGCTGGGTTTATAGTTATAGCTTTCCATGCATCTACTTCAGAAAGTCCTGCTTTAACAGCCAATCCTGCACACAAAGATAAATGTTGAATAGGTATTACATCTGAATCCGTTATTATTCCTATTTTTATACCTGCATCAACTAATATTTTAGGTGTATCAAATGTTTTATTTTTTAATTCATATTTCGAGCGTGAACCAAGAGTAGGACCTACAAGTGCATGTTTACCTTCTTTAGCAAGTTCTTCAGCAATCAAATGTCCTTCTGTGCAGTGGTCCAATGTAATATTTAAATCAAATTCTTTTGCTATCCTTAAAGCTGTAAATATATCATCAGTTCTGTGAACATGAGCTTTTAAAGGTATCTCTTTTCTCATTAAAGGAAGAAGTGCATGTAATTTTAAATCAAAATCTGGTTTTCTGTCTTCATCTTCAACAGAAGCATCTAAATCTTCCTTATATTGCTTTGCTTCATAAAACACTTCTCGAAGCATGGCTGCTATAGCCATCCTTGTTACGGGTGATTTATGTTGTTCGGAGTAAACTCTTTTTGGATTTTCACCAAAAGCAATTTTCATTGCAACAGGATCTTTAATTACCATGTCATCAATTCTTTTTCCATAAGTTTTTATGGCAAGAAATTGTCCACCAATTACATTGGCACTTCCAGGTCCAACAACAGCAGTTGTAACTCCTCCTTCTAAAGCATCTTTAAATCCCATGTCCAAAGGATTAATTCCATCTATTGCTCTTAATTGAGGTGTTATAGGTTCAACATCTTCATTTCCATCTTCACCTTCAAAGCCAATACCTTCTTCCCACAATCCTAAATGGCAGTGTCCTTCAACTAATCCAGGTGTAATTAAATATCCTTTTGCATCTATTACTTCTACAGTTTCAGGTACATTTAAATTTAAACCAACTTGCTTTATTTTTCCATTTTCAATAAAAATCTGGCCGTTTATTATATCATCACCAGCCATTGTTTTTATATATCCATTTTTAATAAGTATCATTTTTCCTCCGATAAGAATTTCTAAATGTTATTATAATATTATTATATTAGCTTATCTTGGAATAAATCCAACTTTTTTCTGAACTTTTCTTAAAGTTTTTCTTGCAGCATATTCAGCTTTTTCCGCGCCAGCAATATAAATTTTTTCTAAATAATCTTTATTCTTTAATAAATAATCTACTTTTTCTTGAATTGGTTTAAGTTCATTTACAACAACTTCTGCTACATCATCTTTAAACTGTGCATAGCCTTTTCCTTCGTATGTTGTAACTATTTCTTCTATAGATTTACCTGATATTTTAGAATGTATATTAATTAGGTTTTTAACACCTTGTTGTTCATCATTATAAGCAACTATTCCTATTGAATCCGTTACTGCTCTTTTAAATTTTCTTCTAATTGAATCCACATCATCCTTAAGTAAAATAAATGAATTTTCATTAGCATCTGATTTTGACATTTTGCTTGTTGGGTCTTGAAGACTCATAATTTTAGCACCATCTTTAGTTATAAATGGATCTGGGATTTTAAATGTTTCTGAAAAACGGTTATTAAATCTTGCAGCTATATCCCTTGAAAGTTCAAGATGTTGTCTTTGATCTTCTCCCACAGGTACTAAATCAGCTTGATATAACAAGATATCCGCAACCATTAATACAGGATATGTAAACAAACCTGCTGTTATAGCATTTGAATCCTGTTTTTTAGATTTATCTTTAAATTGTGTCATACGGCTTAGTTCTCCGTAATAAGAAAAACAATTTAATATCCATCCAAGTTCTGCATGAGCAGGAACGTGGGACTGAATAAATAGAGTTACTTGTTCAGGATCTATACCTGCAGCTATGTAATTTGCTAAAACTTCAAGAGTATTTTTTCTTAAATCCTTTGGTTCTTTTGGCACTGTTATAGCATGCATATCAACTACACAATAATAACAATCATATTCACTTTGTAAATTTACCCAGTTTTTTAAAGCTCCTAAATAATTTCCAAGTGTTAATGAACCAGAAGGTTGCATTCCGCTAAAAATAACTTTTTTATTTTCCATTTTTTTCTCCTTGTAAATATTCTAATTTATAAACACATGTAGCAACGCAAAAAAAAGCAAGTTTTCTCCTACAAAGGACGAGAAAACCCGCGGTACCACCTTAATTCCATAACGGCTCTTTATGTTTAACGCACACAACGTCTTAACTTACTTAAATTCAGCCAGAAACTCATAAGTCCATTCATTAGCTTTTCCGCACTGAATTTCCACCATCATCAGCTCTCTATAACTTTCTTGCTAATTACTACTCTTAATCATAGTCATTTGAAATTATACTACATTCAATTTTATTTGTCAAAAAATTATAATCTTTAATAATGCATACAGAAAAAATTCAAATTGTCATCCTGAGCGGTAGCGAAGGATCTTATTTTTAAATAATTTTAAACAAATATGTAATAAGTAAAAATATTATTTGAATTATTTCTATTATAAAACCTTCAATAGAATTAGGAAGCAACTTTATTTTTTTATCTATTATACTAATTACAAAACCTGATATCATATATGTAAGTGCAAGTGGTATAACTAATTTATAATTAAATATAGCAACTGAAAATGAAATTATAAATGCAAATATTTTGTGGTACTTGCCACAAAACTTAATAACACTTGTTTTTTCTTTATTTCTATTAAATAAAGTACTTAAAATAATCAAACCACTATATCCTGCAACAGGCATCATTAAAAGAGCTGCACTGTTTACTAATGAAAAAACAGAAAAATAAAATAAGCAAATTATTATTATTCCAATAATACCTGATATCTGTTCTGATTGATTTTGGGGTTTAATAATATAATTTAAAGTTCTATATGTATCTTTTAAATTAACAGTTTTAGTTATAATGCAGTAATATGTCAAAATAATTGTGCTCACAAAAAAGCTGTCGTAAAACAATTTAAGTGAAGAAATTAAACACGCAAAAAAACCAATGGCAAGTCCTACTATTGGCAAAATAATTATTCCATTTTTGTAATCCTCTTCAGTTGTGTCCGCGTAAATGGTAATATCTATTATTGTAAACTTTCTCAGCATTAAAACAATGCCAATTACAAAACTTCTTAAGTCAAACATATAGTATCGCCCCTGTGTATTTTTTCCATTATACCATACTTAAAAAAATATTTAAATATTAATTTTACAATTTTAAATATACTTTAATATTATTTAAATATATTATATAATGAAGCTAAAAAAATAATAAGGACGAGTACAATGAAAATTACAGTAATATCAGTTGGAAAAATTAAAGAGCGTTTTTTTATAGATGCTATAAAGGAATATACAAAAAGATTATCAAAGTTTTGTAAACTTTCTGAAGAAATAATACAGGACGAAAGAGCTGATGAAAATTTTTCTCAATCAGAAATCGAGCAAGTTAAAATAAAAGAAGGAATTAAAATATTAAATAAAATAAAACAAAACTCTTTTGTATTTATTCTCGATTTAAATGGAGAGCAATTAAGTTCTGAATCATTAGCTAATAAAATAAATGATTTAGGCATAAAAGGAAATTCAGATTTAACTTTTGTTATTGGTGGAAGTAACGGCCTAAGTGATGATGTTTTAAAAAGAGCAGATTTTAAGCTTTCATTTTCTAAAATGACATTCCCCCACCAACTTTTTAAAGTTATTTTATTAGAACAAATATACAGAGCTTTTAAAATAAATTCAGGTGAAGCATACCATAAATAATTTTAAGATATCTCAATAAAATGGCCGTTAAAATAAATTTTTATCTTCCATTTTCTCATTAGTTTAAAGAAATTATCATATACTGTATCAAACATTATTTTTTTCCATATTATGTATATTTTATTGTACAAATATGTTTTTTATGATATAATAAAAATACTAAGCAAAGACTGACGTCTTTGTTTTCAGTATTTTTATTGAATCGTTGTGATGCAAGACTTATGTCTTGCTTTATGATATAATATTTATAAATAAAATATATGTATACGGGTAAATAATATGGATATCGAAGTAAAACTTTTCGCTTATTTTAGAATAGGACGATGGATTAGCAAACGTTTTTCTGTGGCTGATGGAGTCATAGTTAAAGACATACTTAAAATGCTCTCAATAAACGAAAATGAAATTGGAATAGTTTTAATAAACGGTACTTATGTAAATATTGAAACACCATTAAAAAATGGAGATATTTTAGCAATATTTCCTCCTGCTGCAGGAGGTTAAATACTTCCCGATTCATATTGACCTAAACGGCCTTTATGAACGATAGGGCGTAAAAAGCAATTTTTACACCTGCCTTTGGCAAAGGGATGCAAATTAATCATAGATTAATTTGTATCCCTTTTTATTTTAATAATTTTTATTAAAATAAACTGCTTAATTAAATCTATTCAAACTATTAAAATTAAGGGAGGTGAATCTGGCATCAATATTGGTGCTGGAAAAAAATGTCAAAAGGATTAGTTGTTTCACCAGAAAAATGTACTGGCTGCAGAACATGTGAACTTGCATGTTCATATGGTAAGTCAGACAGCTTCAACCCAAAAGATTCAGCGGTTTCAGTTTTATTTTTTGATGACGTAGGGCTTCAGGTTCCTATGATGTGCATGCAATGTGATACTCCTCACTGTATGACTGTTTGTACTGTAAACGCTCTTAGTAAGGATGAAAAAACAGGTATAGTAAAATACGACAGTGAAAAATGCATTGGATGTAAAATGTGTGTAAGTGCATGTCCTTTTGGAAATATGACTTACAGCTCAAGGCTTAAAAAAGTTATTAAATGTGATTTATGCTCGGGTGATCCTCAATGCGTAAAAATGTGTGATTATTATGCAATTGAATATAAGGAATTGGACAGCAATTTAAATAAACGAAAAAATATTGCCAACCAATTTAAAGAAGCATTTGGGGAGGTGGCTAAATAATGAAAGGATGGACTGAAAAACTTTTAAGAGTTAATTTAAATAACAAAACCATTAAAATTGAAAAACTTAATATGGATAATGCTAAATTATATATAGGCGGAAGAGGTTTAGGAGAAAAATATTTATATGATGAAATAGACCCTAAAATAGATGCCTTAAGTCCTGAAAACAAACTCATTTTTATGACAGGACCTCTCACAGGAACATATGCAACATGTGCTGGAAGATTTAATGTTTCTGCAAAAGCACCTCTTACAGGAACAATAGGCTCATCAAATTCTGGAGGACATTTTGGACCCGAACTTAAATTTGCAGGATATGATGGAATTATATTTGAAGGAAAATCAGACTCCCCTGTTTATTTACATATTAATGATAATATAATAGAAATTAAAGATGCTTCCCACCTCTGGGGAAAGGATGTTATGGAAACTACTGACATCCTGCTTGAAGAAAATGAAGAAGATGCTAAAGTTGCTTGTATAGGACCTGCTGGAGAAAATTTAGTTTTATTTGCGGCAATTATGAACGATAAAGATAGAGCTGCAGGAAGATCAGGACTTGGTGCAGTAATGGGTTCTAAGAATTTAAAAGCAGTTGTAGTAAAAGGAACAAACAGCATAGGTGTAGAAATTCCAGCTTATTTTAATAAATCTATAAAAGAAGCAAGAGATAAAATTAAAAACAATCCTGTAACAGCCGGCAATGGTGGAGGTTTGTCAACTTATGGCACACAGCTTTTAGTAAATATATTAAATGAATCCCATGCTCTTCCAACTAATAATTGGCAGAAATCTAAATTTGAAGATGCAGAAAAAATTAGCGGAGAATTTTTAGCTGAAAATTATCTTATCCGTCATAAAGCATGTTTCGCATGCAGCATAGGATGCGGTAGAGTTATAAAAATTCCTGATGGAAAATACAAAGGAATTGTCGGAGGGCCTGAATATGAAGCTGGCTGGTCCTATGGTGCTTCATGCGGTGTTAACGATATGAATTCTATAGATATAGCAAATTATGTTTGTAATATGATGGGTATGGATCCTATTACCATGGGTTCTACAATAGCATGTGCTATGGAACTTTATGAAAAAGGTTATATTTCTGAAAAAGATTTAGACGGAAAAAAATTAATTTTTGGAGATGCTGAAGGAATAATTGAATGGACGGAAAAAACAGCTAAAAGAGAAGGTTTTGGCGATATATTAGCATTAGGTTCATATAGAATGGCAGAAAAATACGGACACTCCGAATTATCCATGACAGTTAAAAAACAAGAAATGCCTGCATATGACGGAAGAGCTATTCAAGGTATGGGTCTTTCATATGCAACAAGTAACCGTGGCGGTTGCCATGTAAGAGGATATTTAACTTCTACTGAAGTTTTAGGAATACCAATTAAAACAGATCCTCTTTCTACGGAAGGAAAAGCTACTTTATTAAAAACATTCCAAGATTTAACTGCATTAATAGATTCAGCAGATGTTTGTTTATTCACTTCATTTGCCATAGGACTTCCTGAATATGCTTCCATGTTAAGAGGTGCAACTGGTCTCGAGCTTACTAATGAAGAAATGATGTTAGTTGGCGAAAGAATTTGGAACCTTGAAAAACTTTTCAATTTAGAAGCTGGCTTAACAAAAGCAGATGACACTCTTCCTCCAAGACTTCTTACTGAACCTGTTTCAAGCGGACCTTCAAAAGGAAAAGTAACAGAACTTGATGTAATGTTAAAAGAATTTTATGAAGTAAGGGGTTGGGATGAAGAAGGAATTCCTAATATAGAAAAATTAGAAGAGCTTTCTATTGAACCTAAATCAGAATTAGCTTATTAATATAAAAATCTCAAGAAATAAAAATAATAATAACATCCGTCATCCAATGGCGGATGTTATAAAATGAGGGTGATGAAATGATAGTTGATTCTAAAACAGATTATATGGAATCAATTGATATTATAAAAAAATATCCTAAAGAAAAAAGATTTACTTTAGCAATACTTCAAGATATACAAAAGCAATATGGATTCATTCCAAAACCTGTGATGTTTTATATTTCAGAATATTTAAATGAACCTATAAGCAGTATTTATAGCATGGCAACATTTTATAAAGCATTAAGTTTAAAACCAAAAGGTAAAAATATAATAAAAGTTTGCAATGGAACAGCTTGTCACATTAGAGGGTCTAACTCTATATTGGATGAATTAATAAATATTCTTAAAATTAATGCAGGAGAGACTACAAAGGACGGATTATTTTCAATTGAAATAGTAAACTGTTTAGGAGCTTGTGCTCTTGCACCTGTAATGGTTATAAATGATAAATATTATGGAAGCATGACTAAAGAAAAAATTGAAAATATAATAAATAATTATAGGAGGCAGTCCTATGAATCAAATGAATAATTTAAATGATATTACCAATTTAAATGATGCCTCTAATATATCAAGCGAAACAGATCATAGTATTTTAGTTTGCTGTGGAACTGGATGTTTAGCCAACAATAGTTATGATATTTATAATCTTTTAAAGCAAAAGCTTGAATTAACTGAAATTTCTGTTAAACCATATATAAAATCAACAGGATGCAATGGGCTTTGTGAAAAAGGACCTGTAATAAAGATATATCCAGATGACATTTCATATTTTAAAGTATCTATTGATGATGTTGATGAAATAATTAATAAAACTATTTTAAAGCATGAAATCATAGACAGACTCCTTTATTTTGATACAAATGAAAAGAAAAAAGTTATATCCCATAAAGATGCTACGTTTTATAAACATCAGCAAAAAATTGCTTTACGAAATATTGGTGAAATAGACCCTTTGAGTATAGAAGATTATGTTAAAAAAGATGGATATAAAGCATTACAAAAGATTTTATTTCAAATGAATCCTGAAGAAGTTATAAAGGAAATTGAATCATCAGAACTCAAAGGAAGAGGCGGAGCAGGATTCCCAACTGGAAGCAAGTGGCGAACTTGTCTTAGGTTTAATAATTATCCAAAATATGTTGTGTGCAATGGTGATGAAGGAGACCCAGGTGCTTTCATGGATAGAAGCATAATGGAAGGAGACCCCAACACTGTAATAGAAGGTATGATTATCTGCGGATATGCCATAAATTCTAATATAGGATTTCTCTATATAAGGGATGAATATGATTTAGCAAGAAAAAACATGCAAATTGCAATTGATAATGCAAAAAAACATAATTATCTCGGCAAAAATATAATGGGAAGCTCCTTTGACTTCGATTTACAAATAGTGAGGGGTGGAGGTGCTTTTGTATGTGGCGAATCAAGTGCTTTAATGGCTTCCATTGAAGGAAATGTAGGAGAACCACGTGCGAAATATATAAGAAGCGTTGAAAAAGGACTGTGGAATCAGCCAACAGTTTTAAACAACGTAGAAACCTGGGCAAATATTCCTCCTATTATATTAAACGGTTCCGATTGGTTTAAAAATATAGGAATTAAAAATAATACGGGCACTAAAGTTTTTTCATTAGTTGGAAAAGTTAAAAATACAGGGTTAGTGGAAGTTCCAATGGGCACCACATTAAATGAACTTGTTTATAACATAGGCGGAGGAATTATTAAAGACAGAAATTTTAAAGCTGTTCAGACTGGAGGTCCTTCGGGAGGGTGCATACCAAAAGAACATTTAAATATTTCTCTTGATTTCGATTCTTTAAAAAGTATTGGTTCAATGATGGGTTCTGGTGGAGTAATAGTCATGGATGATACTACATGCATGGTTGAAATTGCAAGATATTATATGGAATTTCTTGCAGAAGAATCTTGCGGAAAATGTACATCTTGTAGAGAAGGTATAAACACTTTGTTAAAAATTCTTACAAACATATCAGAAGGTAAAGGAGAAACTGATGATTTAGATTTATTACTTCAACTTTGTAATACTATAAAGGAAGCATCACTTTGCGGTTTAGGAAAATCTGCACCAAATCCTGTAGAAACTACGCTTAAATATTTCAAAGAAGAATATATAGATCATATTATAAATAAAAAATGTTCTTCTGGAGTATGTAAAAAACTTACATCTTATTATATAGAAAAAGAAAACTGCATAGGTTGTGGAATTTGCAAGAAAAAATGTCCATCAGATGCTATTTTAGGAAATTTAAAAGAATGTCATGAGATTATTAAAGAGTGTTGCATTAAATGTGGAACATGTTATTTAAATTGTCCTAAAAATGCAATAAAAATTGGAGGTGGTTTTGATGAATGTTAATATAGACGGCAAAATCTATGAAGGAATCGAAGGTGAAACTATCATGGATTTGGCAAGAAGAAACAATATAATCATCCCTAATTTGTGTTATAAGGCAGGATTTGAAGGTTTAGGACGATGTAGGCTTTGTATGATTGAAGTAAATGAAAGTAATAAACTAAAATTAGTTTCAGCATGTATTTATTCTGTTAAAGAAAATTTAGAAATAAAAACAACAACAGAAAAAATATATAAAATCAGGCAGGATATTATTTTGCTTCTTCTTTTAAGAACTCCTAACAATGAATATATACAGAAATTAGCAGATGAATACAATGTTAAAATACCTAAAAGGTATCTATCAAGCAATTTAAATGAAAATTGTATTTTATGTGGACTTTGTGTAAAAGCTTGTGCTTCAATGGGTACAAATGCAATTTCAATGGTACAAAGAGGTATTACAAAAAAAGTGTCCACTCCATATGATGACAGTTCAAAAGA
>JARBUP010000001.1 GCA_029239575.1 Bacillota bacterium | reverse complement strand
GCCGCCAGCGTTCGTCCTGAGCCAGGATCAAACTCTCGTTTAATATTTTCCTGACGCTCAAGCTTACGCTTAGCTTCATTGTTGTTGTTTTACTTTTTTTGTTCAAATTTAATTTAGAACTTTCAAAGGTTTCTTATGCTGTTTTATTGTCTATGTTCACTTTTTTTGTATCGCTCTTTTTGAGAGCTTAATTAGTATATCGTGTTTGTCGATATTTGTCAAGTGTTTTTTTTACTTATTTTTTTTATTTTTTTCTGTCGTTTGTGACAGGAATGAAAGTATACCATACTTACTTATTTCTGTCAACTATATTTTTACTTATTTTTTTCTTGCTACCCCTTAGAGATAGTTTAGTGAGTTTATCATATCTATTTGATATTGTCAACCCTTTATTTCTTATATTTTTAAACCTGCCTTTTGCGACAGGAACATTACTTTACCATACTTGTTTTTTAATGTCAAGCATTTTTGTTTTTATTTTTTTACCCTTAGAAGTTTAATCAGCATGTCATATAAATTCTATATATACTAATGTTATAAGTGAAATAAATAAAAAGAATATAAAATAGTTCAAATACTTCATAATTTAATATATAAGGGCAAATTTATTTTAAACTTACCCCTAAACACTAAAAAAATTATAACTACATATAAAGTTGTGATTCACAATTACATAGAAATTTTAATCTTTCTATTTTAAAATTAGAATTAGCTAAAATTTCTGGCCATGCACTTATATAATTTTTAATTTTATTCTTATATCCATCAGGCAATTTATCATAAGACAATAGATAAGGCTGTTTTTTATTTTCAACATCTAAAGTTTTGTCATATACCCATTCTGATTCCTTTTTTTCAAGGGAGCTTCTTTTATGTTCATATTCTGCAAGAATATCTAATTCCTTTTCAGTGAATTTAATAGATTCAGGTTTTTCATTAACAGATATAACCTCATAATTAACTTTTTGTAAAGCCTTTGGGATATGCCTTACTTGATGCTGTATATAAATTTTATCTTCCTCACTAATGTCTTTACAATCTTTAATTATATGATCTTTTAAATCATTATTAATATTTATGTGTGTTTTTTGAAGATCTTTGGCAAGCTTTTCAACCTTTTCACTATAGAATTCTTCCTGCATCAAAAGGCGAGAAAACTGCTCTTCATTCACATGTAGCTTTAATTGCTCCTTTGAAGGCAGATGGGCTTGCTCCCACTTTTTAGCATCATTTAACATACTCATTTCTAAAATTGCTTCCATCGATCTTGATTCATGCTTATATTTTGAAATTTTTAAAAGAGCCCTTAAAACTCCATTATCAATTTGAGCTTCATCATTTAAATTGATTAAATGAGGCATTTTCCTTTCAAGGAGAGATCTCAAAAGCATTGCTCTTCTAATAATAAATAATTGATCCCAGTTTTCATCAGTTTGATTAGGCCCTAATATGTTCACATAACCTCTTAATCTGCTTATGAAATCTGGTCCCTTAGAGTTTTGAAACTCACTAAGGAATTCTATTTTTTCATCCTCACTTATTATATCTTCACCACTGAATTTTTTAAATGTATTGCTAGTTCCACCTGCAAAAACAAATATTGCCTTACCAATTGGATGTAAAGCATCCCCCTCTCTAAACACCCCATCCTGCATAGGTGCAAGGAAATATTTAAGCCATCCTAATTTTTTACCAAAATAACTATCAAATTCATCAAAAAACACTAATGGAATTCTTCCTTTAAGTGTATAATCCCTAACTTTATGAAATGCAGCTATTAAATCATCAACAGATTGAAATTGGGATAAATTATAATCTAATTTCTTAATTAAATTAGGAGCTATGCTTGATGCTACTTCCGTTACTCCAAATGACTTTCCTGAGCCAGGTGTTCCAAAAACTGCAATTGATAATGGTCTTACAGTGTTTTTAGATGAAATATATTCTGACATTAAATTATTGATACTTCTATAACCTTCTATTTCCGTTCTGTCCACTGTTTTCAAATTTCCAAACTGTGCTATTGGCATGAATTTAAGTGCACTTTTTTCTCCATATTTTACTATTTCATATGCAATTTCCGCCAAGTTAAAAGAATTTTTGTCTTTAATGATGTACCAACATGACCTGCAATTTAAATTTTTTGTATTTCTAATATTTACATTCTGTATATGCTCCTTATAAATAAAGTCATTTTCCTTTTCAGTAAATATTGAAGGATCAGGAAAACTGCAATTAAGAACATTATTCCCAAAACCATGAATGAAGTATTTTTGTGCAGCAACAATGCCTTCACGTATTCCTTCACTTATGTAACTGTCCAAATTATCATTGCCTATGATACCTGATACAATGTTTTTAACAAGACCTGCTACAAAACAAGATGTGAGACCATACATTTTACCTTGTTCTTCTTTAATAAATCCGCCTTCAAACTCATATGTAAGAAAATATAATTCTGATTCAGACTTACCTTTATTTTTATAATGTATTGCACCTTCAACACCAAATGGAATTATTAAATGGTTGCATTTAGAAAGTGAAACTAAGTTTGGATTATTATTCATCTGCCAAACAAAATCTAAAGCTGTTCTTTCCCATGATAGCCTTTTGCTTATATTAACACCTTTTGAACGCAAATCATCTGCATTGATTACTACAATAGTTTTATTTAGATGATTTTTCTCAATATGGTTCCAAAGGCTGTTTGATTCTCCAAGGTTATTAGTTTTATAAATAATTAATGGGGATTTATCTTTTGTTTTTAAGGCTTTAGGCCAAAACTCTTCGCTATTATTAAAACCATTGTTCTCATCATCTAAAATTATTATATCAGCTTCAGAATCATCATTTATTATAGGGTATTGTTTTGGAATTCCAATATCAGGTCCAGTAAATCCAAGAAATTCTTTTACCCTATATACCTTATTTTTATTATTTTTACCGCTAATCATAGGAAATAAATTTAATTCAACAGTAGAAACTATACTGTCCTCATTTATTCTATTGTTTTCAAATATTATTTTCGGCGAAATAATATTTGCTTCAGTAGATAATTCAACAAGTTTAGATAAAATAAAGTCTTCACCAAGTTTTATGTTTCTATGAAATTGCGGATATGTTTTATAACTGTATTCTTTTATATTGCTTATATATGTTTTCCATTGCAATAAATTGATAGTTATATCCCCTGTTACAACTATTTTAATATCTTTATTAGTCATCTTTACTCCAAATAATTATATTTTTTCATATGTTTATATAGCTCAACAATTGTAATTATCAATATCTATATTTTGCATTATATATTACATTTAGTATGTTGTAAATGTTACATTATTATAATTTATATAAAAAAATCAGACAAAAATATTGTCTGACTTTACATATTATATAATTATCTTATAGGAACTATCTCTATCCAATATCCATCAGGATCTGTTATAAAGTAAATACCCATTGATTCATTTACAAATGCGATACAACCCATTTCCATATGTTTTTTGTATGCTTCTTCATAATTATCTACTAAAAAAGCAAGGTGGTATTCCATATCTCCAAGATCATATTTTTCAGTTCTTTCTTTTAACCATGTTAATTCTAAAGTAAAATCTGATTCTTTATCTCCTAAATATACTAAAATAAAACTGCCATCTGCTGCTTCTTTTCTTTTTACTTCTATTAATCCTAAGGATTCCTTGTAAAAATCCATACTTTTTTGTAAATCAAGTACATTAAAATTAAAATGATTGAATTTAAATTTCATAATAACCTCTCTATAATAGTATTTAAAACAATTTTAATTTAATATGACTAAATTGTCAATTTTTTACTTAATATTTTTATAAATTGTTTTTATATTAAAAACAAATTTGTCTTGTAATTTGTCTTATTTAGTAATATACTACAAGCACTAAAAAATAATAAAAAGGTGATAATATGATAGAACGTAAATATAGTTTATTTACTACTATTGCAATGATAGTAGGTATCGTAATCGGTTCAGGAATATTTTTTAAAAGTGATAACGTATTAATTTATACAAATGGCAATATAATTCAAGGAGTTTTAGTATTTATTATTGCAGCATTTAGCATAATTTTTGGTAGTCTTGCTATTTCAGAACTTGCATCACGAACAGATGAAGCTGGAGGGGTCATTACGTATGCTGAAGAATTTTGGAACAAATCAGTAGCTTGTGCATTTGGATGGTTCCAGACTCTTGTATACTTACCAACTATAACAGCCATTGTTGCATGGGTTATAGGAATTTATACGACGATTTTATTTGGTATAGAATCAACTCTTGAGTTACAAGTTATAATAGGTACTGTAGTAATGACCATTTTGTTTTTAATAAACATTTTATCTTACAAATTTGGTGGTTATTTACAAAATGCTTCTACTATAATAAAATTAATCCCACTGATTTTAATCGCATTTTTAGGTTTAGCTTTCGGTGACCCAAAACCTGTTATACAAGAAAGCTTAAGTACAATAGGTGGAACAGGTTGGGTAGCAGCCATTGCTCCTATAGCATTTTCTTTTGATGGTTGGATAGTTTCTACATCAATAGGCCATGAAATTAAAAATAGCAAAAGAAATCTTCCAATTGCATTAGTAATTTCTCCTATAATTATTTTATTGATTTATGTTTTATATTTCGTAGGTATTTCAACTTATTTAGGACCAGAAAAAATTATATTATTAGGCGATTCACACGTTAATGAAGCTGCCATTGGAATTTTTGGTTCATTAGGTGCAAAAGCGGTTTTGACCTTTGTTGTCATTTCGGTAATAGGAACAGTCAATGGTTTAATAATAGGTTTAATAAGACTTCCATATGCATTGTCTATTAGAAATATGTTCCCAGGTAGTAGTAAATATGATTCTGTTTCAGAAAAATACAGCGTTCCTGTTAATTCCGGCATATTGACTTATTTTATAACACTATTATGGATGGTAATCCATTATATAACTCAAAAATATAACCTTTTACCTAATTCAGATATATCAGAAATATCAATAGTATTAAATTATCTTGGATTTATTTTATTATATATATCAGTTATAAAATTAACTGCAAAAGGTGAAATTAAAAATAAATTAAAAGGTTATATAGTACCTGTTTTAGCTATACTTGGATCTTTATTTATACTTTATGGTGGTATGCAAAATCCACTTTTCATTTACTACATTAGTTTCTGTATAGCAATTGTTATATTGGCGGTAGTTTTTTATAATAAAAACAATAAAAATATAGTTAAATAAATTTTATATAAAATAATAATTCTATTATCAATTAAATAATATAAAAAAGGCAAATCTGTTTTTATTCAGATTTGCCTTTTCTTTATTGTGCTGTTTGTTCTTCAGTTGTTTGTGTTTGGTTATTTACTGTACCATTATTTATAATTGTATTTAATTGGTTCAATGTATCTTTTAATTGATTTATATAATTACCATATGAAGCCCAATCACCGCTTTTCAATGATTCATCTGCTTTTTTATACAATTCATTTGCAGAAGTTACTAATTCATTAACTGTTTGATTTGCAATACCACCAGGGATTTGTGGCTCTGGTAATTCTTCTTTATCTTCTTCAGTACCAAAAATTCTTTTTAATGCTTTATCAAGTGTTGTTTCCATAATTATTTCATTTGCATATGAAACAACAACCATTTTCATTTCTGGGAAGTTGCTTGCAGTATCAGATTTTAAATAAATAGGTTCAACATATAATAGTGAATCTTCTATAGGAACTACAAGTGTATTTCCCCTTAATATGGATGATCCTGCCTGACCCCAGAGAGTTAATTGAGATGAAATAAAAGTATCTTGGTCAATTTTAGTTTCGATCATATTTGGTCCTGGTATACTTTTTGTTTTTGGAAATTCATATAAAATTAATTCACCATAATTTTCACCATCATTTCGTGCAGCAAGCATAGCTATCATGTTATCTTTATTTTGTGGTGAATATTGTGTTGTAAGTAAAAATTCAACATCTTCTTCTCCATGTAGTTTAAACATAACATAACTTGATCCTACAGCATCCCCTTCTCTATCCATATATTTTTCTTTTGAAAAATCCCAATAATCTTCTCTTCCAAAAAATACTGTTGGATTTTCAATATGATATAATCTATATAAATCGGATTGAATGTCAAAATATGATTGTGAATATCTAATATGATCTTTTATCCCTTGAGGCATTTCACTCATTGGTTTAAACAAATCTGTAAATATTTTATCGTAAGTATTAATTATAGGGTCAGTTCCATCAGTAATATAATAATTAATTGATCCATCATATGCATCTATAACAACTTTAACTGAATTTCTTATGTAATTTACTTTCATACCTTCAATAAAGTTTTCTGTTGCCATTGAATAAGGATATCTGTTACTAACTGTAAATCCTTCTATAATCCAATATAATTTACCATCTTCTTGATTTGAAACTATATAAGCATCTGGGTCATAATATAAAAATGGGGCAATTTCTTCAACTCTTTGATATATATTTCTGTTTATAACAATTTTACTTTCAGAATTTATATTAGTTGAAATTAATAATTTTGTACTTGCTTCTCTAATTGAGAAAAGTAATCTATTAATTAAATTTAATTTTATTCCTGCTTTTCCATTATAAACAGTTTCAACATTATCAGAACCTGAAGGATAATCAAATTCCTTTTCATCTGTATTTAAAATTACATAATCATTAGCAGATTCACCAAAATATATTTCTGGCCTACTTAATTTTATATCAGTAGAAGTGGTTGGTGGTATGTTTTTTATAATCATTTCTGGCTGGCCTTGTGCTGTAACTCTATCTACAGGAGATAAAGTTATACCATAACCATGAGTATATTTTAAATATTGATTAACCCATGTTTTTGCTTGTTCATTAAGTCTATTATGATCTAATTCCCTTGCAGACAAGAAAACCTGTTTGTATTGTCCATTTATAACATATCTATCAACATCAACATCATTGAACACATAATAAGGTCTTATACCTTGTAATTGATTATAAACTTGAATTAATGGTTCTTGATCATTAATTCTTATATTTTCAATAACTTCACTATTATTTTCAATATCTTCTTTAGTTAAATTATCTTCAGCAGGAAATTGTATTTTTTGAACTGTATCCAATCCATAAGCCTTTTGTGTACTGCTTATGCTATATTTCATATATTCAGTTTCTTTAGATAATTGATCTGGTTCAACTATAAACTTTTCAATTCCACCGCTTAAACCAGTACCAATTACTGAAATAACAATTAAACTTGCAGGTAAAGTTAAAGCATATTTAATATTCTTTTTCCTTGCTCCTATAAAAAATGTAATAGCTGAAACTATACATCCTATGGAAAGAATTCTAAACAAATTTAATGTTATATTAATATCTGTAAATCCTGCACCAAAGACTCTACCTACTTGTGAATACAATAAATCATAGCTTCTTAAATAAAATCTAATTCCTATAAATATGAATATTAAAGAACCTATTATAGAAATATTATTCAAAACCTGTGTAGCAAATTTTTTATTTAATATTTTACTAAAATCAACTTGATTTAATTGTGTTATATTATCAATTTGATTAGTAACACTTTTTATACTGCTTCTTAAAGCTAAGTAAGCATAAAACGAAGTAGTTACAACTATAAGCATAAATAAAATGTCTATTATAAAATTAACTAATGTATTTATTAATGGTAAGTTAAATACATAAAAACTTATGTCATTTTTAAAAATAGGGTCTGTTACGTTAAAAGTTCCTGCATTTATGTACTGCAGTATTTCAAACCACAATCTGGATACAATACTTAAAGTTGTTACTAAACTAATTGCTGCAGATATTATTTTAATCCAAAATCTTACTGTTTTATCATGTTCAGTATCTATTATATCTGATTCTGCATAGTATTTTTTCTTTAGCCTATTTAAAAACAAATATAGAAAAACTGTAAGTATTATAAAAATAGGAACCCCTATAAAAAACTGAGATTTAATTTTTGTTAAAAAAGTTTGAGTATAACCAACTTCATTAAACCACATAAAATCAGTAATATACTTAACTATACCGCTAAAAGAACTTAATACTAAAAACAAAATAATTACAATACCAATTATAAAATATTTGCTTTTATTCTTCATATAACCTCCGATTGAATTTATTTTTCATATTCAATTCTTAATTTTTCCAAAATTTTCTTTTCTATTCTTGAAACTGTCATTTGTGATATATTTAATTCTTTAGCTATCTCACTTTGAGTTTTATTTTCAAAATATCTACTTATTATAATTTGTTTTTCTAAATCATTTAATTTATCAAGTGATTTATTTATAAAATCATTATCTTCTATTTTCATAAAATGTTTATCATCATAACCCACTAAATCCATTAAAGTTGTTTCACTATCATCACTATTAGATTCAAATTTTAAATCCAATGATTGTGATGTAAACATTTTTCCTGCCTCAAATGCTTCTAAAACTTCTTCTTCTGTACAACTTATATATTCCGCTAACTCTTTAATTGAAGGGGTACGGTGAAGTTCATTACTTAAAGTTATACTGTACTCATTTACTTTTTTAGAAACCTCTTGGATTTTACGTGGTATTTTAATAGCCCAACCTTTATCGCGAAAGTATTTTTTTACTTCCCCTAATATAGTTGGTGTTGCAAAGCTTGTAAACTCAAAGCCCCTATTAATATCAAATCTCTCTATGGCATAAATTAATCCAACACAAGCTATTTGATAAATATCATCATATTCAATACCTTTATTGTTATACTTTTTAGAAATAATTTCGGGCATATATCTATACTTTTCGAATATTTTATTTCTAATCTCAATATCCCTATGTTTATTATATTGAATAAATAAATCTTGATTTTTAATTGTTTTTAAGTTTTGTATTACTTCATTCATATTATCAACGCCTATTCAAGATATTATTTTAAAAACTTTTTAAAGTTCAATTTATTTTCTACTAAATTAATATTATAATCATCTGCTAAACTTTCTATTATTAATATACACATTTCACTGTTCTTTTTATTTTCTTCAGTAATTTCACCATCATTTAAATCAGTTACTGTAACATTTAATGAATTTACTTCTGAAATAAATTCAAATAAAAGAGGTTTTTCATTTAATTTAATATTACTTATAAAAAAAGTACATATTTCAGAAATTATAACTTTAATATCTTCTATATCATCTATATTAAATCCTATTATATTTGATAAAGCAGAAGTTGTAAGTCTTATAGTGCTTATATACTCAGATTTTTTTGGTATTTCTAATTTTACTATTTCCATAATTCACCTTATTGAATATCAAAAATCTTATTTAAACCTGTTATATCAAACAATTTGTATATATTAGGTTTAAGATTTTTTATTTTAATTTTCAATTTATTTTCCTGCATTTTTTTATAAATACCCATTAATACTCCAAGTCCAGTGCTGTCAATATATTCAAGTCCTTCTCCATCTATGATAATGTTTACATTATTATTATCAATTAAGTCAATTAATTTATTTTTAAATTCAGGAGAAGTAAATATATCTACTTCTCCCATTGGCTTAATCTCAATATAATCATTATCAGGAGTTTTAATAATTTCAATATTTAAAGACATTTTAAACCTCCATCATCATTTGATTATTTTATTTGATTATTTTATTTAATTTTTTTATTAATCTTCAAATTCTATCATTGCTTGATCGTTATCATCAAGAATTTCGTCATCGGATAATATTTTTGCAATAGAAGCAACTTTATCCCCATCATTTAATCTCATAGCTATAACACCCTGAGTATCCCTACCCATTATTGATATTCCTGCTGTATGCATTCTTATGATTGTACCGCCTGAGCTTAATATCATTAAATCATCATCTTTTTCAATTATTAAAGAACCAGCAATATTACCTGTTTTTTCATTAATATTGTGTGCTTTCATTCCTTTGCCGCCACGATTTTGACATCTATATTCACTTGAAAGAGTCATTTTAGCATAGCCATTTTCAGTCAAAGTCATTATAAGTTTATCTTCTTCATCTTTTGCAAGTATACTCATTGAAACAAGTTCATCATCTTCAGAAGTTGTTATAGCTTTAACTCCCATTGTGTTTCTTCCTGTTTCTCTTACATCGGATTCATCAAATCTTATACCTTTTCCGTATTTAGTTACTATGAATATATCTTTAGTTCCATCAGTTTTATCAACACTTATAAGTTCATCATCTTCTGCAATTTTAATTGCAACAAGTCCTGATTTTCTTGAAGTATCAAATTCTGATAGTTTAGTCTTTTTAATAATTCCTTTTTTAGTAGCAAGTATTAAATATTCATTGTCATTATTAAAATCTCTTATAGGAATAATTGATCTAATTTGCTCATCTGAATCTATATTTATAAGATTAATTGCTGCAGTTCCTTTTGCTTGACGCCTTGCTTCTGGAACTTCATATGCTTTTATCCTATACATTTTACCTTTTGTAGTTAAGAATAACAAATAATCATGAGTAGAAGTAATAAATAAATCTTTTACAAAATCTTCATCCCTTGTAGTTAAAGCTGTTATTCCTTTACCACCTCTGTTTTGAGCTCTGTAAGTGTCTTCAGGCAATCTTTTTATATATCCAAAATTAGTTAAAGTAATTGCAACATTTTCTTCTTCAATTAAATCTTCAACATTTATATCGCCTTCATCAGCTATTATTTCAGTTCTTCTTTCATCATAATATTTATTTTTTATTTCTTTTAATTCATCTTTAATTATTTGATCAATTAAATGTTGATTTGCAAGAATTTCTTTAAATTTAGTAATCATTGCCATTAATTCTGCATATTCTTCATCAAGCTTTTCTCTTTCTAAACCTTGTAAACGTCTTAATCTCATGTCTACAATAGCTCTTGCTTGAACTTCTGAAAGTCCAAATGCTTCCATTAACTTAGCTTCAGCATCATTATATGATGCTCTAATTATTCTAATAACTTCATCAATATTGTCAATAGCTATTCTTAAACCTTCAACTATATGGCATCTTGCTTCTGCTTTATTTAAATCATATTGAGTTCTTCTTACTATAATTTCTCTTTGATGTAGCACATAATAATGAATCATTTCTTTTAAGTTTAATACTTTTGGTTCATTATTAACAAGAGCAATCATTATTATACTGAAATTATCTTGAAGCTGTGTATGTTTGTACAAATTATTTAAAACAATATTAGGATTATAATCTTTTTTAATTTCGATTACAATACGCATTCCTGTTCTATCTGATTCATCTCTTAAATCAGAAATACCTTCAATTCTTTTATCTTTTACTAATTCAGCAATTTTTTCTATCAATCTTGCCTTATTAACTACATAAGGTATCTCTGAAACTAATATACGACTTTTATTGTTTTTCATTTGTTCAATTGAAACTTTTGATTTAACTTTTACAAAGCCTCTACCAGTCATATAAGCATTTTTAATATTATCTTTACCTACAATTATGGCTCCAGTTGGGAAATCTGGCCCTTTAATATATTTCATTAATCCAGGTACATCTATGTCTGGATCATCTATATATGCTATTGTACCATTAATAACTTCTCCTAAATTTTGAGGTGGAATGGAACTTGCCATACCAACTGCAATACCAGAAGAACCATTTACTAATAAATTTGGAAAACGGCTTGGCAAAACAACTGGTTCTTTTAAAGTTTCATCAAAGTTTGGTCTGAAATCAACAGTATCTTTATGGAAATCTCTCAAAAGCTCCATTGCCATGTTTGACATACGTGCTTCCGTATAACGCATAGCGGCTGCCTGGTCACCATCTACTGAACCAAAGTTACCATGTCCATCTATTAATTGATATCTCATAGAAAAACTTTGTGCTAATCTTACCATTGCATCATAAACAGCAGTATCACCATGAGGATGGTACTTACCAAGAACATCTCCGACAATACGGGCACTTTTTTTATGTGGTTTATCTGGTGAAAGACCTAAATCATTAGCTGAATATAATATTCTTCTATGAACTGGCTTTAAACCATCTCTTACATCTGGCAATGCTCTTGAAACAATAACTGTCATTGCATAGTCAAGATAGGATTTTTTCATTTCATCTGTAATATTTGTACTTATAATCCTACCATTACCCACATTATTTTCTAAATCACTCATTTATTACCTCCATAGATCCTGTAACTATATATCTAAATTCTTTACGTATCTTGCATTTTGTTCTATGAATTCTCTTCTTGGTGCAACTTTATCTCCCATAAGTATGGTAAATATTTCATCTGCATCAATTGCATCTTTTTCTTCTATTCTTAGAAGTATTCTGCCTTCAGGATTCATAGTTGTATCCCATAATTGTTCCGGATCCATTTCTCCAAGACCTTTATATCTTTGAATTTCGTATTTATTATCCCTACCTATTTCTTCTAATACTTTATTTAATTCTGAATCGCTATATACATATTGCTCGAATTTTCCTTTTTTAACTCTATATAAAGGTGGTTGAGCTGCATAAACATGTCCGCCTAAAATAAGTTCTTTCATATATCTATAGAAGAATGTTAAAAGCAATGTTCTTATATGAGCACCATCAACATCGGCATCAGTCATTATAATAATTTTATCATATCTTAATTTATCAATGTTAAAGTCAGTTCCTATACCTGTTCCAAATGCAGTAATCATGTTTTTAATTTCATCTGAATTTAATATTTTATCCAATCTAGATTTTTCAACATTTAATATTTTACCTCTAAGAGGTAGAATAGCTTGGAACTTTCTGTCCCTTCCTTCTTTAGCAGAACCACCCGCAGAATTACCCTCAACTATGCAAATTTCACATAATTTAGGATCTCTTTCAGAACAATCTGCTAATTTACCAGGCAATGCCATACTTTCAAGTACATTTTTACGTCTTGCTAAATCTCTTGCTTTTCTTGCAGCATCCCTTGCTCTTGCAGATCTTAAAGTTTTTTCTATTATTTGTTTTACAGTTTTAGGATTTTCTTCACAGAAATTACTTAAGGCTTCTCCTGTAACATTATCTACAATACCCCTTACTTCTGAGTTACCTAATTTTGTTTTTGTTTGTCCTTCGAATTGTGGTTCAGGTATTTTAATAGAAAGAATAGCAGTAATGCCTTCTCTTATATCTTCACCAGTAATTGCAATATCATTTTCTTTTACTAAATTATTCTTTTTTGCATAATCATTAATAACTCTTGTAAGAGCAGTTTTAAATCCAACTAAATGTGTTCCACCTTCAATTGTATTAATATTGTTTACAAATGAATATATATTTTCAGTATATTGCTCAGTGTATTGCAAAGCTATTTCAACAATAACTCTGTCTTTTTCACCTTCTGCATATATAATATCTTCATGTAAAATTTCTTTTTTATTGTTTAAGAAAGAAACGAATTGCTTAATTCCACCTTCATAATGAAATTTATCTATTGCTCCTGATCTTTTATCTTCAAGAGTAATTCTAATTCCCTTATTTAAAAATGCAAGTTCTCTCATCCTATGTCTTAAAGTTGTATAATCAAATACTACAGACTCAAAAATAGTTGAATCTGGTAAAAATTTAATTGTAGTTCCTGACTTTTCAGTATCTTCTATATATTCAACTTCAGATTTTGTAATTCCTCTTTCAAATCTTTGTCTATATAATTTTCCATTCCAATTAACTTCTGCTATTAAATAATCAGATAAAGCATTAACACATGAAACCCCTACACCGTGAAGTCCACCTGATACTTTATATGCATCATTATTAAATTTACCGCCTGCATGAAGTACTGTTAAAACTGTTTCTAATGTTGACTTTCCTGTTTTTTCATTTCTTTCTATTGGAATACCACGACCGTTGTCTACAACAACAATTGAATTATCTTCATTTATAGTTACTTCAATATGATCGCAAAAACCAGCTAAAGCTTCATCTATACTGTTATCAACTACTTCATAAACTAATTGATGAAGTCCTCTTTCTCCTGTTGATCCAATATACATACCAGGTCTTTTTCTAACAGGTTCCAAACCTTCTAAAACTTGTATTTGTTCTGCGCCGTAATGATTATTTTTCTTCAACATCTATTTGTTACTCCTCTAATTTGTAATGTTCCCAATTTTTCCATCGTTAATATAATACAATTTTTTGTCGTAATTTTGGGTTAAATTTTTTAAGTCATTGTCATCTGTAGTTGTTATAACTGTCTGAATTCCTTTAATATAATTTATTAAATAACCCTTTCTGTTATTGTCAAGTTCAGATAATACATCATCCAACAACAAAATGGGATATTCCCCAATCTCTTCTTTTATAATTTCTATTTCTGATAATTTTAAAGCAAGAATAGCTGAACGCTGCTGACCTTGGGATGCAAAATATTTACATTCCTTATTATTAATTTTAATTATTATATCATCTTTATGAGGTCCATACAAAGTTGTTTTCTTTTGTATTTCATGGTCAATATTTGTATTTAGTTTGTCTTTAAATAATTCTTTTATACCATTTTTATCCATATTCGTTATATTTCCTATATTGCAACTATAACTTAAATCAAATATTTCTTTATTACCTGATAAATCAGAATAAATTCCAACAGCATATTTTTTTAAATTATTAATATATTCATTTCTGTACCAGATTAAATCCGTTCCAATATTAATTAAATAATCATTCCAAATATTAATAATATCCTTATTTTGCTTATTTGTATAGTAATTTTTTAAAATATTATTTCTTGCTGTTGTAATTTTTTTATAATTATTCAAAAGATATTTATATTTTGGTTTAACTTGAGAAATATCTATATTAATAAATTTACGTCTTTCAATTGGACTTCCCTTTATTATTTTTAGGTCATCAGGAGTGAATATTACATTGTTTAATATACCTATCATTTCAGAGGTTTTGTCCAACTTTACGCCATTTATTAAAACTTGCTTTTTTTTACTTTTTTCTAATAATAATCGAATTTTTATATTTTGGTTATTTTTAATTGCAGAAACTTCTATTTTACTTATATTTTCATTGAATTTAATTAACTCATTTTCACTATTCAATCTAAATGTACGACCTATTGAACTTAAATAAATAGACTCCAAAAGATTTGTTTTGCCCTGTCCATTATTACCCATAAATATATTTAAAACAGGATGGAGTTCAATATCAACATCATTGAAATTTCTGTAATCTTTTATTTTTAAGCTTTTTACAATCATTATTTTTCTTCTTTGTTTTCAGTTACTGAATATTTACAACCATCAAATTCTACTATATCTCCGGTTCTTATTTTTTTTCCCCTTTGTAAAACAACTTCACCATTTACTTTTACTAAGCCATCCAATATGACATTTTTAGCCATACCCCCACCTTCAACAGCTGAAACAAATTTTAATAATTGGTCAAGTTTTATAAATTCAGTTGTAATATTTACATTTTCCATGTTTGCTCCTTGTCTACATTAATTCTAATTCTAATTTTAATAATATTAACTAATTCTAACAGGTAAAATCATATAAATATAATTTTCATTTTCATTTTCTTTTAAAAAGCATGGATTATTTTTTCCAATGAAATTTAGAGTTATATATTGATTATCTATTACTTTTAACACATCAAGTATATATTTTGAATTAAATCCTATTTTAATATCTTCACCTTGTTTTTCAATATCAACATTTTCTTCTACATTTCCATATTCAGAAGCAGAATTAATTTGAATATTATTTTCTTTAACATCTAAAATAATTAAATTATTTTTATCATCCTTTGCTAAAAGAGATGCTCTTTCTATACTGTTTCTAAAATTAAAATTATCAACTTTAACTACGGAGACATAATTATCTTTTAATATTCCTTCATAATCTATAAATTTTCCTTCAAGTAAATTAGAAATAACAGTTGTATGATCTATATTAAATGAAACATGACTTTCTGATATTGTTATTTTAGTATTTTCCTTATTTTCTTCTATAATCCTTAATATTTCTAATAGTGCTTTTGCAGGAACAACAGCAGTAACTTCTCCAGAAAAATCAATTTGTTCCTTTTTTATTGCCATTCTATAACCATCAAGTGCTACAAAAGTACAAATTCCATTTTTAATTTCAATTAAGCATCCTGTAAATATTGGTTTAATATTTTCTTGTGCAGATGCAAAATATGTGCTTCTAATTAAACCTTTTAAAGAATCAGAATGTATATTAAATGATATGCCTTCATTATCAAAATTGCTATCTGGATATTCTGCTGAAGAATTTCCAAGTATGTTTATTTCTGAATTTAAACATTTAATTTCTATATTATTATTTTGTGTAGTTTCTATATTAACTGCTGAATTAGAAGGAAGCTTTCTTATAAAATCTCCTATTAATCTTGCATGAACAACAATAGAACCTTCTTCAATTACTTCACATTCAGAATATGTTTTTATTCCAAGTTCTAAATCAGTAGCTGTAAGTATTAACTTATTATCTTTAGCTTCTATTAATATACCTGTTAAAATCGGAAGTGTAGTTCTTGATGAAACAGCTTTTTGTACTGTATTTATAGATTTGTATAATTCATTTTGATTTATTTTTATTTTCATGTTTTCTCCTTTAATTAATTACTATTAACAATTCTAAGATAAATTAAATAGATATAATATATTAAAATATTTATTAGTAATAATAGTAGTACCTGTTAATTTGTTGAAAACAAATACAATAGTTGGTATCAGTAAAAAACTATAAAAATCTAGATGTTGATAGTTTTTAAAATTCGATTAACAAATTTTATCTAGATTTTTTTTATCAACAAGTTTAAGTGTTTTATCAACAGAATACATGTTGATATCTTAATTAAATAAATTTAATTATTTAACATGGATATTATATCATCGACGTTCTTTTTCATTTCACGGTTATTTTCTACTTCTTCTTCTATTTTGTTATATGCATGTAAAACAGTAGAATGATCTCTTCCACCAAATTCATCTCCTAATTTAGGTAAGGATGAGTCAGTTAACTTTCTGGCAACATACATAGCCACTTGTCTTGGATATGCTATGTTTTTAGTTTTTTTCTTAGAAACTAATTCTTCAACGGAAATACTATAATAATTTGCAACTACTTCCTTTATATCAATAAGAGTTATTTTTTTATTGTTTGAAATTAAATGCTTTAGAGCTTCCTGTGCAAGTTCTAAAGATACTTCTTTTTTATTTGTTAAAGAAGCATATGCAAATATACGAATTAAAGCTCCTTCAAGCTTTCTAATATTAGATTGAATATTTTGTGCAATATAAGTAATTACTTCATCTGGAACATCATAGTTTTCAGATTCAGCTTTTTTTCTTAGTATTGCAATTCTTGTTTCATAATCTGGAGGTTGTATGTCAGCAATTAATCCCCATTCAAAACGAGAACGAAGTCTGTCTTCAAGTGTTGGTATCTCACTTGGAGGGCGATCGCTTGATAAAATTATTTGTTTATTTGCTTCATGAAGGGCATTGAATGTATGGAAAAATTCTTCTTGTGTACTTTCTTTTCCTGCTATAAATTGTATATCATCCACTAATAATACATCAGCTTTTCTATAAGTGTTTCTGAACTCTTCATTTTTACCATCTTTAATAGAATTAATTAAATCATTTGTAAATTTTTCGCTTGTTACATATAAAACTGAAGCATTTGGATTGTTTTCCAATATATAATGTCCTATGGCATGCATAAGATGGGTTTTACCAAGACCAACCCCTCCATATAAAAATAAGGGATTATAAGCTGTAGCTGGTGCTTCAGCAACTGCTAATGATGCAGCATGTGCGAATCGGTTACTGTTTCCTATAATGAAATTATCAAAGCGATATTTAGGGTTTAACTTTTTATCCGACATATTTTCATTTTCGTCAAATGAATTATTGTTTGATTTTTTATTATCATCTTTATCTATGCTTTCACCAGATATAGTGAAAACTAATTCTATTTCTTTCTTTAAAACATAATTAAAAGCATTTTTAAGAAAATTATAATGCCTTTTTTGTAATGTATTTCTTAAAAACTCATCTGCTGTCTCTAAATAAATAGTATTATTTTTATAAGCGACGATTTTAAGAGGTTTAAACCAAGTGTTGAAACTTACTTGATTTGTGTCTTCTTTAACTATTTCTAAGACTTCGTTCCATAGTTCTTCAAAATTCATTTTATCCTCCTGTATGTTAATAAACAAATCCCAAGACTGTTGATAAATAATTTATAATTTTATAAAAAATCTAGATATACACAAGTGTTGATATATATTGTGAACAATTTTATCGTTGCTATTATAATATTTTTTAATTTTGTAAAAAAGTTGTCCGAAATTTTGTTAAATGGAAAAACTTATCCACAGTTTCTTCTAATATTATCATTTTTTATCCACAATTTCAATTTAATTTTAGAATTTTTAAAAAATAATTGCATTATGTAAAAAAATGTAGTATATTACAATGGTTACAATATTAGAATAAGTACAGATAACTATTTTATAAATGAGATACTTGACACAATTAATTTAAAATATTATAATCTGATTACTTAAAAATTCATCTTGTGAAATTTTAAGTGAAGTGATATAATAAAGTTTGTCTTGCATTTTAATTAATGCAAACAATAAGATTTATAATTTTATTGAATTTAAGCCACGTCGCATTAAATAAAGACATTACGTCTTTTATTAATTTAGTAAAATTAAAATCTATTAGTATTAATAAATTAAATAATGAAAAAATATAGATATTAATAATAGATATCTGCTACATAAGGAGGTGTTTTTTAATGAAAAGAACTTATCAACCAAAAAGAAGACAAAGAAGCAAAGAGCATGGTTTCATAAAAAGAATGAGCACAAGATCAGGCAGAAATGTTTTAAAAAGAAGAAAAGCAAAAGGTAGAAAAAAATTGTCAGCATAAGGCCGCGTACGTGGCCTTTTATTCCATTGATGAGGAATTAAAAACACAATGATAATTATTAAAAACAATAAAGAATACAAGTCTGTATATAATTGTAATGATTCTATTTCTGATTACAACTTAGTTTTATTTTTGAAAAAAAATAATTTTGGGTACAATAGATTTGGTTTTACTGCTGCTAAAAAAATAAAAAAAGCAGTTTCGAGAAATTTCATTAGAAGAAGAATGAAAGAAATAGTAAGGTTAAATGAACATAAACTTAAAGAAGGATATGATTTTATTTTCATGGCAAGAGTAAATGCAGCTGATAGTGATTATAAAAATTTAGAAAAATCTTTTAATAAATTAATTAAAAGAAAAAGTTTATTTAAGGGTGATTTAAAATAAGCAAATTATTAATTTTTATTATAAGAATATATCAGAAATTCTCTCGCAGCACAGGTATAAGAAATTGCAGATTCTATCCTACATGTTCCCAATATTTTATTGAAGCCTTAAAAAAGTATGGATTTATTAAAGGTTCATATATAGGAGTAAAACGTATTTTAAGATGCCATCCATTCAATCCCGGTGGGTATGACCCATTGAAATAACACGGAGGATAAATAATGTTAGATTTTATATGCTACCCTATGGGTGCATTAGTTAGATTGTTATATAATGCAGTCTCTGTTTTAGATTCAAAAGTATTTTCTGCTTATTCAATTTCAATAATTTTGTCAACTATCATTTTTAAATTCATTGTAATGCCTTTAACATTAAAGCAAACAAGATCAATGAAAAAAATGCAGGAAATGGGACCTCAAATAAAAGAATTACAAGAAAAATATGGTAAAGATCCTCAAACAATGCAAAGAAAACAAATGGAATTATATAAAGAAGCAAATTATAATCCTGCATCTGGATGTTTACCTTTATTAATACAAATGCCAATATTGATTTCATTTTTTTATGTTTTACAACAACCAGTTAAATTCATATTTCAAGACCAAGCATTTTATGATTCTATAAACAAATCATTTTTATGGATTAAAGATTTAGGATTTGCTGAAAACTTTATATTTGATGGTAATTTAATAAATGGATTATCAATGGGAATGAGTCTTCCTTTCGTTGGAGCTGCTTTTCCTATTTTAGCTGCCATAACTGGTATTTCAACTTATTTAACAAGTAAAATGTCTATGTCTGGACAGCCTGTTATGAACGAACAGCAAATGGCTTCACAAAAAACAATGACAGTAATGATGCCTATAATGATATTTGTTATGTCATTGAATTTCCCTTCAGGTTTAGGTTTATACTGGGTTATATCCAATGTATTTCAGTTAGTTCAACAATATGTAATAATGCATTCATCCAAAAAATCAGCGGAGGAATTAAAGTAAACATGAAAAGCGTAACTATTGAAAAAGCTACAGTTGATGAAGCTGTAAATGCAGCCTTGAGTGAACTCGCAGCAGAAATTAATGAAGTTGAAGTAGATGTTATAAAAGAACCTTCAAAAGGTTTGTTAAGTTTTCTTGGAAGTAAAACAGCAAAAGTAAAAGTAACAGTAATAAATGGTCCGGAAGAAAAAGCAAAGAATTTCTTTGATATTCTTTTAGCTAAAATGAATATAGAAGCCGATTTGCAAATAAAATTCCAAAATAATTCATTAAAAGTAGACATAGTAAAAATTGATGAGAATGATAAAGGAATTATTATAGGCAAAAGAGGTAAAAATTTAGATGAAATTCAATTTCTTTTAAATTTAATGGTAAATAAAGACAGACAAAATTATGTAAGAGTAGTTTTTAATGTTGAAGATTATAGAGAAAAAAGAGAAGAAACTCTTAAACGTTTAGCTAAAAAAATGGCAGATAAATGCAGAAACTATAAACATAAAATGAAACTTGAACCTATGAACCCTTATGAAAGAAGAGTTATACATTCAACTTTACAGGATGAAATAGATATAGTTACTTACTCAGAAGGCGATGAACCTTTTAGAAGAGTTGTTATAGATTTAAAATAAAGCACAAAATAACCCGGATCTCCGGGTTTTATTTTATGAAAAAATATATATGTACAATTAAATAAATTTAATGTAAAATGTGTATAATGTATAATAAAAAACTGTATTTTAGTTTTAAATTAGAAAGAAACGGTGATATGATGAGAGAAGATACAATTGCTTCTATAGCAACATTTCCAGGAAATGCTGGCATAAATATAATAAGAATAAGCGGAGATAATGCATTAAATATTGCTGAAAATATTTTTGAGAAAAAAAAGAATAAATCAAATATAAATATGAATTTAAAACCAAGATATTTGCATTATGGTTTCATATTAGATGAAGGAAAAGTTGTTGATGAAGTTTTATTAAGTTATATGAAAGCTCCAAACACATATACCAAAGAAGATATAGTTGAAATTAATTGTCATGGTGGTGTTATTTCGGCAAAAAAAATTCTTGATATTGTTTTAAATTATGATTGTCGTTTAGCCGAAAGAGGAGAATTTACTAAAAGAGCTTTTTTAAATGGAAGAATAGATTTAACACAAGCAGAAGCCGTAATTGATATAATAAATTCTAAAACAGATTCAAGTCATGAAATATCTGTAAATCATTTAGAAGGTAGATTATCAAAAGAAATAAATAATACAATAGATGATATAATGGATTTACTTGCTAATATAGAAGTGAATATAGATTTTCCTGAATATGACGAAGACGAAATTACAATTTCAAAAGCAAAAGAAAAATGTTCTGAAATTGTTTATAAAATAGATAAGTTAATACAAACTGCTGATACGGGTAAAATATTTAAAGAAGGTATTAAAACAGTAATACTTGGAAAACCAAATGTAGGAAAGTCATCTTTAATGAATTTCTTATTAAATGAAAATAGAGCTATAGTTACTGAAATACCAGGAACTACAAGAGATACAATTGAAGAATATGTAAATATTAAAGGTATTCCATTAAGAATAATAGATACTGCAGGAATAAGAGAAACAGAAGATATAGTTGAAAAAATTGGAGTTGAAAAAGCTCTAAGTAAAGTTGATGAAGCTGATTTAGTTATAATGGTTTTTGATTCTTCAAGAGAATTAGAAGAAGAAGATAAAAAGATTATCGAATATATAGAAAATAAAAAAGTTATTTATATCAATAATAAATCCGATCTTGATAATAAATTAGAGCTACAAAATTATGATTATATAAAACAAAATATAATAAATATTTCTGTTTTAAAAAGTACAGGACTTCAGGAAATTATAAATAAAATAACTGATATGTTTTTTAAAGGTTCTATTAATTTAGATAATGATTTAATAATAAATAATTTAAGACATAAAAATTTGCTTATAAAAGCAAAAAATAGCCTAAAAGAAGTTTTAAAATCTATTGATGATGGTTTTTCTATAGATTTTATTGAAATAGACTTAAAAGACGCATTAGAAAGTTTAGGGCTTATAGTTGGAAAAGCAGTAAGCGATGATTTAATAGATAAAATATTTGAAGAATTTTGTATAGGTAAGTAAGAGAATATTTAAAAAAGGGGACGGCACCTTAAAGCCCGAAAAATAAAACACGTCAAAAAAAGGGTCCGAGGGACGGCACCTATAGCCTGAAAGATAGACCGTGTCAAAAAAAGGGTCCGTCTCTAAAGTATTATAATATATATAGGGAAAATAAGCCCTTTGTTTAGAAAGGAATTAAAAATGGAAGATAGAGTAAGAGATTTTCTTTCAGATAAGTACGATGTTGTTGTAATAGGAGCAGGCCATGCGGGTTGTGAAGCATCCCTTGCTTCTGCACGTCTTGGAATGAAAACTTTAATGCTCACTATGAGCCTTGATTCAATTGCTATGATGCCATGTAATCCTAATATTGGAGGCACTGCAAAAGGACATTTAGTAAGAGAAATAGATGCTCTTGGTGGCCAAATGGGTTTAAATATAGATAAAACCATGATACAGTGTAAAATGTTAAATTTATCTAAAGGACCAGCAGTCCATTCATTAAGGGCACAAGCTGATAAAAATCATTATCATTCAGAAATGAAAAAAACTATAGAAGAACAACAGAACTTATCATTAAAACAAGTTGAAGTAACGAAAATTGGTTTAAATGATGACGGAAGTTTCAATGTATATACTGTACTTGGTGCATATTATGAAGCAAAAGCAGTAGTAATAACAACAGGAACTTACCTAAAAGGAAGAATTTATATTGGTGAATTAAATTATTCTTCTGGACCAAATGGACTTGCTCCATCGAATGAATTATCAGATTCATTGAAAAATTTTGGTATTGATATAAGGAAGTTTAAAACAGGTACTCCTGCAAGAATACATGCGGATAGTTTAAATTATGAAGTTATGAGTGCACAAACAGGTGATGAAGAAATAATTCCTTTTTCATTTATGACTGATAAAATAAATATAGAACAAGTACCATGTTATATAACATATACAACTGAAAAAACACATGAAATTATAAGGCAAAACTTAAACCGTTCTCCTTTATATGAAGGAGTTATTCAAAGTGTAGGACCAAGATATTGTCCTTCAATAGAAGATAAAGTAGTAAAGTTTTCTGATAAGGATAGGCATCAACTTTTTGTTGAACCTGAAGGAAGAAATACAAAAGAAATGTATATTCAAGGAATGAGTTCATCACTTCCTTATGAAGTACAAATACCAATGTATCGTTCAATGGTTGGACTTGAAAATGCAGAAATAATGAGACCTGCATATGCAATAGAATATGATAGTATAGATCCAACACAATTAAAACCAAGCCTTGAACTTAAAAAAATAAATAATTTATTTTTCGCAGGACAGGTAAATGGTAGTTCTGGATATGAGGAAGCTGCTTCTCAAGGTTTAATTGCAGGTATTAATGCAGCTCTTAGTTTGCAAAATAAAGAACCATTGATTTTAGATCGTTCAGAAGCATATATAGGTGTTTTAATTGATGATTTAGTTACAAAAGGTACAAACGAACCATATAGAATGATGACTTCAAGAGCAGAATACAGACTTATTTTAAGACAGGACAATGCTGATGAAAGATTAACTGAAAAAGGTTATGAAATTGGTCTTGTTAAAGAAGATAGATATGAAAAATATATAAAAAAACAAGAAATAATTAAAAATGAAATAGAAAGAATTCAAAATATTAAAATAACTCCAAAGGCTGAAATAAATGAATTTTTACAAAGTATTAATTCAGTTCCTTTAAAAATGCCTATTACTATTTATGAATTATTAAAAAGACCGGAAATAAATTATGAAAATATTAAGCATTTAGATGAAAATAGACCTGAATTAAGAAAAGAAATTATGGATTTCGTTGAAACAGTTATAAAATATGAAGGTTATATATTAAAACAAACTAAACAAATAGAACAATATAGAAAATTAGAAAACAAAAATATTCCAAATGATATATGCTATAATAATATTAGTGGACTTAGAATTGAAGCTCAGCAAAAGCTTGAAAAAATAAAGCCAAAATCTATTGGTCAAGCGTCTCGTATATCAGGAGTTTCACCTTCAGATATAAATGTATTATTAATTTATCTTGAGCAAAGAAGAAGAAGTAAGGACAATTTAATTGAAAATAATCTTGATTAAAGAAAAAGAAGGTGAGTAAATGATAAACACCCTACAAAACGGATTTAAAAAACTAAATTTAAATTATGATGAAACAACTGATGTAAAATTCGAAAAATATAAAGAACTTTTAAAAGAATGGAACAATAAAATTAACATTACTTCAATTGAAGATGATGAAGAAATATATATTAAACATTTTTTAGATAGCATTCTTTTATTGAGTAATGATAATTCAAATGAAACAAAAAGTATTATTGATGTTGGAACAGGAGGAGGATTTCCAGGACTTCCTTTAAAAATAGTAAATGACAACTTTAGCGTAACTTTACTTGATAGTTTAAGAAAAAGAATTGATTTTTTACAAGAAGTAGTAAATGAATTAAATTTAAAAGAGGTTAATTTAATTCACGGCAGAGCAGAAGATTTTGGAAAAGATGAAAAATATCGAGAAAAATTTGATATTTGCGTTTCAAGAGCTGTTGCTCCTTTAAATATTTTAAGTGAATATTGCGTTCCATTTGTAAAAGTTGGAGGTTATTTTGCAGCATATAAAAGTGAAAATATTTCCGAGGAAATAGATACTTGTAGAAATGCTGTGGAAAAATTAGGTGGAATTATAAAAGAAGTGAAAGAAATAAGTTTACCTAATACAGATATAATAAGAAAAATAATAATAATAGAAAAAGTAAAAGAAACAAGTGAAATATATCCAAGAAAAGCAGGAAAACCAAGTAAAGATCCATTAATTTAACTGTATATAAGGGGGAAATTTTTTTGATAAGCAATATAACTAATATAGATGTTAATAAAATTATTCCAAATAAAAACCAGCCCAGAAAATTTTTTGATGATAAAGCATTAGAAGAACTTAGTTTGTCCATAAAAAATTATGGAGTAATTCAACCCATAACAATTAGAAATATTTATGATGATATTTATGAAATTATTGCAGGCGAAAGACGTTTCAGAGCAGCAAAACTATTGGGTATGAATAGTATTCCTGCGGTTATAATTGAAGTTGGCGAAGAAGAATCAGCAGCCATGGCATTAATTGAAAATTTACAAAGAGAAAATTTAGACTTTATTGAAGAAGCTATGGCTTTTGAAAGGTTAATTGAAGACTTTGATTTAAACCAAACTCAATTGGCAGAAAAAGTAGGTAAATCTCAATCTACTATAGCAAATAAAATGCGTATACTCAAACTTCCTGAGAGTGTAAAACAAAGAATAAAGCAAAGTAATTTAAGCGAACGACATGCAAGAGCCCTTTTAAAAATTGATGATGAAGAGTTATTATTAAATATAGTTGATAAAATAATTAAAAAAGATTTAAATGTCAGCGCTACAGAAAAACTCATTAAATCTATTTTAGAAGATGTAAATATGGAGAAAACGAAGGACAAGCGTTATGTAAGAAATTTTATTAATTATAAAATTTATATTAATACAATTAAAAATGCATACAATGAAATAGTTAAAACAGGAATTGACGCAAAGTTTGAACAAGGTGAATCTGATGAATATATTGAAATTAAAGTAAGAATACCTAAAAAAAGCTTATGATGCGTTTAAAATATAAAATGTAATGAGGAAAAATTAATGTCTAAAATAATAAGCATATTTAATCAAAAAGGTGGAGTTGGTAAAACTACAACAAATGTTAATCTTTGCGCAGCCTTAGCTCTTAAAGGAAAAAGTGTTTTAAGCATTGATATAGATCCACAAGGAAATTCTACTAGTGGTTTTGGAATAGATAAAAATCAAGTTGAATATACAATGTATGATGTATTAGTAGAAGGATATGATATAAACAAAATTATTGTAAAAAGTGAAATAGATAATTTGCATATTGCACCTTCAAATATTCAACTTGCTGGAGCAGAAATAGAGCTTACAAATACTAAGTATAGAGAAAAAACATTAAAAGAATGCTTAAATTTCTTAGATGAAAAATATGATTATATTATTATTGATTGTCCACCCTCATTAGGATTATTATCATTAAACGCTTTAACTGCTTCAAATACAGTTTTAATACCCATACAATGTGAATATTATTCATTAGAAGGTGTAAGTCAATTAATGGACACTGTAAAACTTGTTAGGAGAAATTTAAATCCTAAGCTTGAAATTGAAGGTGTTATTTTAAACATGTTTGATGGAAGAACAAATTTGTCTATTCAAGTTGTAGAAGAAGTTAAAAAATATTTTAAAGATAAAGTTTTTAGAACTGTAATACCAAGAAGTGTAAGGCTTGCAGAAGCACCAAGCTTTGGACAACCCATAATGCTGTATGATGAAAAGTCAAAAGGAAGCGAAGCATATATGAAGCTTTCAGAAGAAATAATTAGTAAAAATCAGGAGGCATAGTATGGCTATAAAAAGAAAAGCTTTGGGTAAGGGTTTATCTGCATTAATACCGGAAGAATTAGAACAAGAAGATATAAAAAAAATAGAAGATATAGATACAAATTTAATTTGTCCAAATCCAAATCAGCCAAGAAAAGTATTTGAAAAGGATAAATTAAATGAACTTACTGAATCCATAAAAAAATATGGAGTAATTCAGCCTATTATTGTTAAAAAAGAAGGAAATTTATACACAATAATAGCTGGAGAACGCAGATGGAGAGCATGTAAAAATGCAAATCTAAAAAGTATACCATGTATAGTTAGGGATATAGAAAATAAAAATGCTTCTGAAATAGCTCTTATAGAAAATTTACAAAGAGAAGATTTAAATCCAATTGATGAAGCTAATGCATATGAGTTTATAATGGACAGATATGACATTACTCAGGAAGATGTATCAAATATAGTAGGTAAATCAAGAGTATATGTAACAAATATAATTAGACTTACTAATCTTGACAAATATGTACAAGAAAAAATTATTTCAAATGAAATAACAGCAGGCCATGGTCGTGCTTTGATTAGTTTATCAAATGATAAACAAATTGAAATTACGAACAAAATAATTAGAGAGAATTTAAGTGTAAGGGATATAGAAAAACTTGTACGTGATAGTAAAAAAACTAAAGAAAAGAAACATAAAGAAAAAGATAAATATTTGTCATATATAGAGGAAATGTTAACAGATAGATTTTCTGCTCGAGTGAATATTAATAGCAAAAAAAGCAAGGGTAAGATTGAAATTTCATACAATAATGTTGATGACTTAAATAGAATATTAGAATTGTTGAAAATAGAGGAATAAATCATATTTTAAATATATGATTTATTCCTTTTTTCCATTAGTAAGTTCTTAGTAAATATATTAAAGTTTCGTTATATTATTGTGATTTTCTTGACAAATAATTATATTAATATTATACTTATAAAGTAAATATACATTTTTAATAGTAATTTTGGAGGTTGCTAAATTGCAAAAAGGATTATGTGTTAAAGAAAAAGAAAACGAATTCAGAAGGCTTAAAGAATTCATTGAATCAAAAAAGGAAACTCAAGGTATTATGATGCAAACGCTTCAAGAAGCACAGAATATCTTTGGATATTTGCCAATAGAAGTGCAAAAATTCATAGCAGATGAAACTGGGATACCTTTAGCTGAAGTTTACGGAGTAGTTACATTCTATACTCAATTTTCTGTAACACCAAAAGGTAAACATAAGATCGGAGTATGTTTAGGCACGGCTTGTTATGTTAAGGGAGCACAACTGATATTGGACAAACTATCAAAAGAGTTAGGAATCAATGTTGGAGCAACAACTGAAGATAATTTATTTACACTTGAAGCCACAAGATGTTTAGGCTGCTGTGGTTTAGCACCTGTAATGATGATCGATGATGAAGTTTATGGAAAATTAGAAACAAAACAAATTCCTGAGATTATAGCAAAATATAGAGGATAGGGGTATATAAATGAAGTCATTAGAAGAATTAAAAAAATTAAGAGAAGAATCTATTAAAAATTTAGAAATGAGAAACACTGAAAAAAATATTAGAGTAGTAGTTGGTATGGCAACATGCGGCATAGCTGCAGGGGCAAGACCAGTTTTAAATACTTTAGTTGAAGAAGTTGCTATGAGAAATTTGAATGATGTACAAGTTGCACAAACTGGCTGTATAGGCATGTGTACTCTTGAACCTATAGTTGAAATATACGAACCAGATAAAGAAAAAGTAACTTATATTAACGTAAATTCAGATAAAGCTAAACGTATAGTAGCAGAACATATTGTTAATGGAAATATAGTTAGAGAATTCACGATAGGCGCATCCGATAATTAATATCGGTTTATGGAGGTAGAGTTATGGCAATTTATAGATCACATGTTTTGGTATGTGGAGGAACGGGCTGTACATCATCAAAATCTGTTCTTATCAAGGAAAGATTTGAAGAAAAAATAAAAGAAATCAATCTTGATAAAGAAATTCAAGTTGTTTTGACAGGATGTTTTGGTTTATGTGAGCAAGGCCCAATAGTTATAGTATATCCTGAGGGAACTTTTTATTCAAAAATGAGTCTTGACAGAGTTGATGAAATAGTTTCTGAACATTTAAATAAAGGAAGAATAGTTAAAAAATATGTTTATCATGAAACTGATGAAGATACAGAAAAAGTAAAAGCATTAGCGGATATAGATTTTTATAAAAAACAAAAACGCGTTGCACTTCGTAACTGTGGAGTAATAAATCCAGAAAATATTAATGAGTATATAGCAAGAGATGGATATTTGGCTTTAGGTAAAGTTTTAACTGAAATGACACCTGAAGAAGTAATAAAGTTAGTGAAAGATTCTGGTTTAAAAGGTAGAGGTGGCGCAGGATTCTCCACTGGAATGAAATGGAGTTTCGCTGCACCAAATAAAGCTGATCAAAAATATGTAATATGTAATGCTGATGAAGGAGATCCAGGTGCTTTTATGGACAGAAGTGTTCTTGAAGGAGACCCTCATGCAGTTCTTGAAGCAATGGCAATATCAGGCTATGCCATAGGAGCTACAAAAGGTTTTATATATGTAAGAGCTGAATATCCAATAGCTGTTCATAGATTAGAAATAGCTATTGAACAAGCAAAAGATTTAGGATTGTTAGGTAAAAACTTATTTGGTTCAGATTTTGACTTTGATGTTGAAATAAGACTTGGTGCTGGTGCTTTCGTTTGTGGAGAAGAAACAGCATTAATGCAATCAATTGAAGGTTATAGGGGAATGTCTCGTAACAAGCCACCATTCCCAGCAGTAAAAGGTCTTTGGGGTAAACCAACAATAATAAATAATGTTGAGACATTAGCAAATGTACCTCAAATTATAATTAACGGACCTGAATGGTTTAAAAGTTTTGGTACAGAAAAATCACCTGGAACAAAAGTTTTTGCTCTTGGCGGAAAAATAAACAATACTGGATTAGTTGAAGTTCCTATGGGAACAACTCTAAGAGAAGTTATATATGATATAGGTGGTGGATGTCCAAATGGAAGAGCATTTAAAGCTGTTCAAACTGGTGGACCATCAGGTGGATGTTTAGTAAAAGATCATTTAGATACTGAAATAGATTATGATAATTTAACAGCTCTTGGTTCTATGATGGGGTCAGGTGGAATGATAGTTATGGATGAAGACAATTGTATGGTTGACATAGCTAGATTTTTCTTAGATTTCACTGTTGATGAATCATGTGGAAAATGTACTCCTTGCCGTGAAGGTACAAAACGTATGTTAGAGATATTGGATAAAATATCAGAAGGCAAAGGAACAATGGAAGATTTAGACAGATTAGAGAATTTGGCTCAAACAATTAAAGATACTGCACTTTGTGGACTTGGACAAACAGCACCTAATCCAGTACTATCAACTATTAGATATTTTAAAGATGAGTATTTAGCTCACATAGTTGATAAAACTTGTCCTGCAGGTGTATGTAAAAAGTTATTAAAATACAATATTACTGCAGATTGTAAAGGATGTACAAAATGTGCAAGAATATGTCCTGTTGGAGCAATTACAGGTAAAGTTAAAGAATTACATGTAATTGATCAAAATAAATGTATAAAATGTGGTGCTTGTATGGATGCTTGTTCATTCCATGCAATAATCAGAAAGTAAAGGGTAGGTGTTAATTTTGGATAATGTAAAAGTAACTATTAATGGCATAGAAGTTAATGTACCAAAGGATTATACAGTATTAATGGCAGCAAGGGAAGCTGGAGTGGATATACCTACACTATGCTTTTTAAAAGAAATAAATGAAATAGCTGCTTGTAGAGTTTGTGTTGTTGAAGCAGACGTAAAAGGCGTTCCAATGAGAAATTTGCCTGCATCTTGTGTTTTACAAGTGCAAGATGGAATGAATGTTAAAACAAACACTCAAAGAGTAAGAAATGCAGTAAAAATGAATGTTGAATTAATTTTAGCAAATCATAATAGAGAATGTTTAACATGTGTTAGAAATACTTCATGTGAACTTCAAAAACTTTGTAATGAACTTGGTATAGAAGGAATAGAATTCCAAGGTGCTAAAAGAGAATCAAAAATAGATAATTTGGCTCCTTCTATAGTAAGAGATTCAAGTAAATGTATACTTTGTGGAAGATGTGTTAGCGCATGTAGAGATGTTCAAGGTATCGGTATATTAGATTTTACAAATAGAGGGTTCAATACAGAAGTAGCTCCTGCATTTGATTACAGTATGAAAGATGTTCCATGTATTTATTGTGGTCAATGTATTCAAGCATGTCCTGTTGGGGCATTATATGAAAAAAGAAATATAGATGATGTTTGGGCTGCTATTGAAGATCCTGAAAAATTTGTTGTTGTTCAGACTGCACCTGCAGTTAGAGCATCATTGGGAGAAGAGTTCGGTCTTCCAGTTGGTACAGCAGTTACAGGCAAAATGGTAAGCGCACTTAAAAGACTTGGATTTGATAAAGTATTTGACACGAATTTCTCAGCAGATTTGACTATCATGGAAGAAGGAACTGAATTTATAAACCGTGTATTGAACGGTGGTAAACTTCCTATGATTACATCATGTTCTCCTGGTTGGATAAGATATTGCGAATTTAACTATCCTGATTTCTTAGAAAATCTTTCAACATGCAAATCTCCTCAGCAGATGTTTGGTGCAATAGTTAAATCATATTATGCTGAAAAACAAGGCATTGACCCTAAGAATATAGTATCTGTATCAATTATGCCATGTACTTCTAAAAAATCAGAATTGAGCAGAGAAGAAATGGAAGTTGACTCTCTTCGTGATGTTGATATATCATTGACTACAAGAGAACTTGGAGACATGATAAAACAAGCAAGAATAAACTTCAATAAACTTCCAGACGGAGAACCTGATTCTATATTAGGCGATTATACTGGCGCAGGTGTTATATTTGGTACTACAGGCGGAGTTATGGAAGCTGCTCTTCGTACGGTAGCTGATGTTCTTACTGGAACAGATATTCAAAAAATTGAATATGATGCAGTAAGAGGACTTGACGGCGTTAAAGAAGCAACACTTGTACTTCCTATAGAAGGAAAAGATACTGAAGTTAAAATTGCTGTAGCACATGGTATGATAAATGCTTCAAAAATTCTTGATGCTGTAAGAAGTGGCGAGAAGAATTACCATTTTATCGAAGTGATGGGATGTCCAGGAGGATGCGTACACGGCGGAGGCCAGTCACACGTATCAGCTAAGGAAAGACTTGATGTAGATCCTAAAATAAGCAGAGCAAAAGCATTATACTCAGAAGATGAAGCTCAAACTCTTCGTAAATCACATCATAACCCAGAAGTTAAAAAACTTTATGAAGATTATTTAAAAGAGCCTAATGGACATTTATCACATAAACTTCTTCATACGCATTATCATGAAAAAAGTTCATACCCTGTTGAAAATCAACAAGATTATGATGATATGATTAATAATTTAAAATAAATATAAAAATATACCGGATTTTAATTCCGGTATTTTTTATATTGTAACATGGATCTATTATGATATAATAAAAATACTAATAAAAAGACTTTCGTCTTTGTTTTCAGTATTTTTATTGAATCGTTGTGATGCAAGACTTACGTCTTGCTCTATGATATAATTGGTTAATAAATTAAATAAATAAAGGTGATATATGATATTAATAAAAAATGGAAGAGTAATAGATCCTTTTCATGGGATTGATGAAAAATTAGATGTACTAATTAAAGATGATATTGTAATATGTATTGATAAAAATATTGAAATAACGGAAGAAGTTGAAATAATAGATGCTAAGGGGTTAATAGTTGCACCTGGATTAGTGGATGTGCATGTCCATTTTAGAGACCCTGGATTAACATATAAGGAAGATATTACAAGTGGTTCAAATTCTGCAGCTAAAGGTGGATTTACTACGGTAGTATGTATGGCAAATACTAAACCAGTTGTTGATAATGAAGAAACTCTTTTATATATTCAAGAAGAATGTAAAAAAGCCAAAATTAATGTTTTACAAGCAGCATGTATAACGAAACAATTAATGGGTAAAGAGTTAGTAGATATGGATTATTTAAAAAATTTAGGTGCTGTAGGTTTTACCGACGATGGATTACCTATAATGGATACGGATGTGCTATTAAAAGCAATGGAAAAAGCTAAGGAATTAAATGTTCCTTTAAGTTTTCATGAAGAAGATCCAAGTTTAGTTTATGGTGCTGGAATAAATAAGGGTAAGGTATCGGAACAATTAAAGTTAGAAGGTGCATCGCATTTAGCTGAAGATGTTATGGTTGCAAGGGATTGTATGATTGCAATACAAACAAAAGCTAAAGTTAATATTCAACATATAAGTTCATGTAATTCAGTTGATATGATTCGTTTTGCAAAAAAAATGGGTGCAAATATTACTGCAGAAATAGCTCCGCATCACTTTTCTATGACGGAAGATGATGTTCTACAGCATGGAACAAATGCTAAGATGAACCCACCTCTAAGAACAGAGGAAAATAGGTTAAAATTAATTGAAGGATTAAAGGATGATACAATAGAAATTATTGCAACTGATCATGCTCCACATAGTAAGGAAGAAAAGGATAAGCCTTTTTCAGGTGCTCCAAGTGGAATAATAGGTCTTGAAACATCGTTATCACTTGGAATAATGAATTTAGTTCACAAAAATCATTTAAGTTTAAGTAAATTAATAGAAAAAATGACTATAAAACCTGCAAATTTATATAACCTTTCTTTAGGAACTATAGAGATTGGAAATAAGGCAGATATAGTTATATTTAATGAAAATGAAAAATGGGTAGTTAAAGATTTTGCTTCTAAATCAAGTAATTCTCCTTTTGTTGGGCAGGAACTTACAGGTAAAGTTAAATATACTATTTGTAATGGGAAAATTGTTTATAGCGATAAATATTAAGGTTTATGTTAGTTTATATAGTGAAAAATTAAATAGTTAAGTTCCTGGTTTATTGCTTTTAACATACGTTGTAGTGATTAAATTATAATATTTTTCCTTCCTGACAACATTTTGGTAAATTGTTACTTCAAGAAGAAAAACAATGGCACACATCCGCTTAGCTAAATGTGCCAAAACTGTTTTGCAAGTTTCGTACAATTCAACAAAATAACGTCTAACGTCAGTAAAAATATTATAATTTAATCTATGTATTTATCATTTTTAAAGAGGTTCAAACAAATTAGTTTTAAAAAATAATAAACTGAGAGTTTTGTTTTACAGTTTAGTTGTTATTTAGATTTAACAATTGACAAATAAAAGATATCTAAAATGCTTTGGGTTCATATAATATAGAAATTAAGAAAAAAAAAGAAAAGCAGGTGATATAATGATTTATTTAGATAATGCAGCTACGACATTTCCAAAACCAAAATCTGTTTATGATAATGTTATGAAAGCTATGAAAGAATATGGTGCTAATCCTGGTAGGGGTAGCCATGCTATGGCTATGAAGGGTGCAAAAATAATTTATGAAACAAGGGAACTTTTAGCAGAACTCTTTAATTTAGAAGATCCTATGAATGTAATATTCACTTCAAATGCTACAGATTCTTTAAACATAGCTATTAAAGGTATTTTAAAACCTGGTGACCATGTTATAACAACTACAATGGAGCATAACTCAGTTTTAAGGCCAATAAAAGAGCTTGAAAAATATGGTGTTGAAAATACAATTGTTTTATGTAAAGTTGATGGTTCAATTGATGTTGTAGATATTGAAAATGCTATAAAAAATAATACAAAATTAATTGTAACAACTCATGCTTCAAATTTAACAGGAACAATATTTCCAATTGAAAAAATTGGAGCTATTTGTAAGAAACATAATATAACATATTTATTAGATGCAGCGCAAAGTGCAGGAGTGTTGGATATAGATGTCCAAAAAAATAATATAGGTATTTTATCTGTTCCAGGACACAAAGGGTTATTAGGTCCTCAAGGAACAGGTGCACTTTTAATTAATTCGGATATAGTAATTGATACTATAAAACAAGGTGGTACGGGTAGTGAGTCCAGCAGTTTATATCAACCAAATTTTTATCCTGATAAGTTTGAAGCAGGTACTCATAACTTACCAGGCATTGCAGGATTAAATGCAGGGATAAAGTACATTCTAAACGAGGGCACAAAATCGATTTATAGCCACGAAAAAGAACTTATTGATACATTCATCAAAGAGATAAGAAATAATAAAAAAATCTCAATTTATGGCCCCGAATCTTTAGAAAACAGATGTGGAGTTGTTCCAATCAATATTTTTGATATGGATTCATCTGAAGTTGCATATATTTTGGATAGTAAATATAATATTGCTATAAGGTCTGGTTTACACTGTGCTCCTTTAGCACATAAAACAATAGGAACAGAAAAAATAGGAGCTGTGCGTTTTAGCGTAGGGCCGTTTAATAAAAAGACAGAAGTAATTATAGCTGCTAAAGCATTAAATGAAATTTCTAATATGTAAAATATTAAATATATGTATAAAAATAAATAACCTCAAATTTTTAATGCAAAATTTTAAAACTATGATATAATTTGATTATAGATGGATGGAGAATGTAAAACAAACCTATCTATCTATAATCATCATATACTTAATGTCTAATACCATAAGGTGTAATATGAAAAAGTTATTATATATTTTAATATCAATTATTTCTATTGTGCTGTTATTTTATATTACCGTTTACAAAGATTATATACTTGGCAAAGATGAAAATAAGGTATATGAAATTATAAATCAAGAAACAATAGAAATAGATTCACTTTTATTTACAAACCTTTTTAACCAATATATAATAACAAATAATGAAAAAAAAATTATTTTCATCAATTTTAATGGCGAAATAATTTATGAAAGAAATAACAGTGTTTTTTCTGATAAGTTGTTTTTAACAGATAAGTATTTATTTAGAGGTTTAAAAGATAGTATAGAAATAATAGATTTAAATAATAAAAGCTTCATACTTGTTGAAGTTATTGGAGAAATCTTAAATGTTTCACGTGAAAATAATAAAACATACATAATAACAAAGCAAAAAAATGGACAAAATACTTTAGATGCATTATATATTTTAGATGAAAATATGGAGTTAGTTGTTAAGAATAAACATTATATCGATAAAATAACATCTGTAGCTATGAGCGATAAATCAGAAGCTTATTGCTTATCAACTTTAAATGCAGGGGATGGTACTATTAATAATACCATTTATTTTAATTTATTAGATGACATAGAGTTATGGAATGTTGTAATTGAAAACGAAGTAATAATTGGTACTGAAATAATAAAAAATAATATATTAGCTATAGGTACGGAAAATATTTATTATTATAATTTAAATGGAAAATTAGTTTGGAAAATTAAAAACTACAATAAAATAAATGATTATAAATTAAATAAGGAAACAGAAAAAATCTATATACTACAAAATGATGGGACGGAATTAATTTCTTATGATTTAGATGGCAAAGTTAATGAAATATATAAAACTTCTGAAAATGTAAGATATTTAAAAGTTTTGAACAAAAACATATTTTTATATGATGATAATACAATTTATATGCTCAAAAACAATAGCTTACATAAACTCTTTAATAGTGGTAGTTTAAAAATAGAAGATTTTTATGTGGAAAGTCAAAATATATATATTGTATTTAATAATAAATTTATTAAAGGGAAAATTAAATAATTACATATGTTAAAAGGAGGAGTTATGAATTTAGTAGATATCGCAATCATCATATTTGTTGGTTTCCAAATGTTTCAGGGCTTTAGAAGGGGATTCATAAAAACATTGTTTGATACAATTGGGATAATTGCAGCATTTTTCTTAAGTAAGATGTTTTACTTTTATGCTGAAAATTTTTTACTCAATAATACAAAGCTTTATGTTAAAACATATGATTTTATTGCAACACACTCAGAAGGGTTTAAGGAAATATTAAAAGGGAACTCAAATGATATAGTAATGTCATTTAGAGAAGCTTTACATTTACCTATTGAGCTACAAACAATTTTAAGTAATATCTTCAATTATAGTACTTCAGCAAATGTAGATGCTTATAAACTGTTTATAGACAGCATTACAATGATGTTAATTAGATCATTAAGTTTTATAATAACTTTTTTAATATTCTATGTAATACTCATAGTATTATCAAATGTAATAAATACTTTATTTAAACTTCCAGGTTTAAATATTGCAAATAGAATGTTTGGAGCATTAGGAGGGGCAGTAAAATCTTTAATAGTTTTATACATAATATTCGCACTTTGTTCACCAGTCATAGGTTTTACTCAAAATAACAAAATAGTAAATGAGGTAATTGAATCTGAATCCAGTAAAATTTTCTATGAAAATAATATTATATTAAATTATTTATCATATAAAAACTTTTATGGCAACCATAGCAATATAAATAATTATATAAACTAATTGGAGGAAAAGTGAAAATGAAAATAGTAGATGCAAGAGGTAAAACATGTCCACAACCAGTTATACTAACTAAAAATGAAGTTGATGCAGGTGAGTTAGAAATAACTATAATAGTAGATAATGAAACTTCAAAACAGAATGTGTTAAAGTTTGGCACAAAGTTAAACTATAAATGTGAAGTGGAAAATAAAGAAGATGGCACATATATACAAATGACTAAACTTAATAATAATGAAAGTACAACATGTGTTGAAAGCGAAAAAATAATTAAAAATATAGATAAAAATCAGTCAAAAGGTTATGTTATAGGAACAAATATATTGGGAAATGGTTCAGAACAATTAGGCAAAAGTCTTATGAAAGCTTTCATCTATACTATAACAGAAACAAAACCATATCCAAGTTTTTTAATATTTTTAAATTCTGGAGTAAAATTAACAACTGAAGGATCTGATTCTATAGATGATTTACAAAAGCTATTAGAGTGTGGAGTTAAAATTGTTTCATGTGGAACATGTTTAGATTTCTTTGAAATTAAAACGAAACTTCAAGTTGGACAAATAACAAATATGTATGATATAGTTGAAACTATTACTAATTCAGATAATACTGTAATGATTTAATAAAAGGAGGCATAACATGCCAATGAAGTTAAATGTAGGCGATGTTGTTAAACTGAAGAAAAAACATCCTTGTGGCGGATATGATTGGGAGATATTAAGAATAGGTGCTGATTTTAGAATAAAATGTACTACTTGTCAAAGACAGGTTTGGCTCCCAAGAAGTGAAGTTGAAAGAAGAATAACTAAAATAGTGAGTACTACAGATGTTTCAGATGATAATAACAAATCCCATGAATAATATTTAAATTTAGTTATACATAAAAAGGAACATATAAATCAAAATTATATGTTCCTTTAATATTTTATTACGACTGTTAATTAAATTCCTTAATCATATTTAATAACAAGATTGTTAATCCATTTTTTACTTTTATATCTATTTACTAAAATAAATAACTTTAAAACTTCTTCAGAGAAAACAACTGCCATTACTAAATGAATAGGTAGATGAAAATATAAAACAGTTATGAATGATAGTGGAATACCTATAAACCATATGCTTACTATATCAATTACCATGCAAAATTTTGTATCTCCGCCAGCTCTAAGTATCCCAATAATAAACATATAAGAAAACATTTTAGGAGTAAAATATATAGAAAATACAATTAAAGCTTTATCAAGATAATATATAGTATCTTTTTCTAAATTAAAGAATTGAATTATATTGCCTTTAAATAAAAACAATAAAGCGGATAATATTATACTCATAGTTAAGGTAATTTTAATAAATTTTTTGCTATAATCAAAGGCATTATCAATTTTATTTTTTCCTATTTCATTACCTATCATTACTGCACATGAACTTCCTAAACCAAAAAATAAAGCTTGGAAAAAGTCCGATATAGTAGTTGAAATTTGAACTACTGCAATTGCATAAGAACCCAAAAATCCATATGCTATAAAATAAACGGAAGTACCTACTGACCATGCTATTTCTGCTAATATAACAGGTGATGATGTTTTTACTACATCCTTTAATAAAGGAATGTCCCATGAAGTAAAATCTTTAAAAGACCCTGCCAATGGGTGATTTTTATCTTTATATATGATATAAATCATTGCAAAAAATTCAAATATCCTTGATATTACTGTAGCTATTGCAGCTCCTTGAACGCCAAGTTTAGGAAAACCATAATAACCATTAATCAATACATAGTTTAAAATGGTATTAATTAATAGAGCTACAGCATTTACAATAGTTGGATATTTAAGTTTATGTATTGCTCTTGAACTAAAGCTAAATGCAAATGAAATTGATGTGAAAAAATAAGAAAATGCAGCTATCTTTAAATAATCAACACCTAAACTTATTACTTCTGAGTCATTAATAAAAATTCTTAATATTTTGTCTGGAAATAAAAAAATGAAAAAAGAAAATAAAGCAGATAATAAGGAACCTATAACTAAATTAATACCGAAAACTTTTTTTATATTTTTTGTATCTCCTGCTCCCCAATATTGAGCAATAAAAATTGAAGAACCGCTGTAAATGCCAAAACATATAACTGAAAATACAAAATAAAACCTATTAGCTAATCCTACTGCTGATATAGCATTTTCTCCAAGACCACTTACCATTACAGTATCTGCCATATTGAGTCCTATACTTATGAGGTGCTGTATTACAACTGGAAGAGCTATAATTAACATAGTTTTATAAAAAACCATGTTTTTCTGTAGATAATTATTCATAAAAACACCATCCTATTATTATATATCTAAAAAAGTTAATAATGTTAATGCAAATAATATCATTATATAATATTAATTTTGTTATATCAATGAATATTAAAACTATTATCTAATTTTATTCAAAAAACATATTGACTTATTATATAAAATATAATAAGATTAGTACAATAAATGAAAAGACCTTTAAACATGCACAGAGAGGCTGGTAAGGAATTATAACGCGTTGACATGACGTCTTCCTTGCTATGCTTGGAAGACTTTTTTTTATTATAGGAAAGTTCCAATTTTCTATAATAAAGAAATAATGGTTGTAGGAAAGTAAAATTGTAAAATTTAAAGGTTTTAAAATGTAGATTAATATAAGCATGAAGATAAAATGTAGCATTGTTAAGTGAATAGAAATAGGATAAATTTGGCTGAATAGTTTATACTACAAACAAAGTAAAAATAAAATATTGCTTTAAAATAGTCCAGTGAGGCTAATAAGGAGGACGCATGTTAAAAGGAAAAAGTTTAATAGAACCAAATGATTTGTCTTTAGAGGAATTAGATGAAATTTTAAATTTAGCTGATAAGATAGTAGCTAACCCAGAAGAATACACAGATGTTTGTAAAGGAAAAGTGTTAGCAACATTATTTTACGAACCAAGTACAAGAACAAGATTAAGTTTTGAAGCAGCTATGTTAAGACTTGGTGGAAGCATAATGGGATTTTCATCTGCTGACTCAAGTTCAGCTGCAAAAGGTGAAAGTGTTGCAGATACAATAAGAACAATAGCATGTTATGCAGATATAGCGGCTATGAGACATCCAAAAGAAGGTGCTCCAAAAGTAGCAGCAATGGCAACGGATATGCCCGTTATAAATGGTGGTGATGGTGGTCATCAGCATCCAACTCAAACACTTACAGACTTGTTGACAATTAGATCTTTAAAAGGAAAATTAGATAATTTTACAATAGGCATTTGTGGAGATTTAAAATTTGGAAGAACAGTACATTCATTAATAAAAGCATTATCCAGATTTAGCTCTGTAAAATTTGTTTTAGTATCACCTGAAGAGTTGAAGGTTCCAGAATATATTACACATGAAATATTGAAAAATAATAATATAGATTATAAAGAAGTTGAAAAGCTTGAAGATGTTATGGGTGAACTTGATGTTTTATACATGACGAGAGTACAAAAAGAAAGATTTTTTAACGAAGCTGATTATATTAGATTAAAAGATAGCTATATAGTGGACATGGAAAAACTAAGCTCAGCAAAAGATGACATGATTATATTGCATCCACTTCCAAGGGTAAATGAAATATCTGTAGAAGTTGATAAAGATCCAAGAGCAGCTTATTTTAAACAAGCTAAATTCGGAATGTATGTACGAATGGCTTTAATAATGAAATTGCTGGGGGTAGAAAAATAATGTTGAAAATAGATAGCGTAGATAAGGGATTAGTAATAGATCATATAAAAGCAGGAAGAGCATTAGAAATATATAAATATCTTAAATTAGATAAAATGGATTGTAGTGTAGCAATAATTAAAAATGCAAAAAGTAAAAAATTAGGAAAAAAAGATATTATAAAAGTTGAAGACAATATTAATATGGACTTAACAGTGCTTGGATTTATAGATCCGGACATAACTATTAATGTTATAGACAATGGAGTTATAATTAATAAAATAAATCTTGAACTACCATCAGAAGTTACAAATATAGTTAAATGTAAAAATCCAAGATGCATTACTTCTATAGAGCAAGAAGTACAACATAAATTCAAATTAACAGATAGAGAAAACAAAACATACAGATGCATATACTGTGATACAGCATTTGAACGCAATTAGATAAATTACTTAACGCTGATGAAATTTCATCAGCGGTTTTTATAAGGATAAAAGGAGATATTATGATAGTAGATAAATTATATAAAGCAGTTGAGGAAAAAGGACATGTGTGTTTAGGACTTGATACTGATTACAGTTATATTCCAACAAGTTTCGCACAGAAATTTAACTCTATTGGAGAAGCAATTTTTAATTTCAATAAAGAAATAATAGATAGTACAAATGATGTAGTAGCTTGTTATAAAGTACAGATTGCATATTATGAAGCTTTTGGATTGCAAGGTCTTAAAGCATATTCAGATACATTAAAATACATTAAGGAAAAAAATTGCATTTCAATAGCAGATATAAAAAGAGGAGACATTTCTAAAACAGCTGAGATGTATGCTATAGGTCATTTCACAGGAGATTTTGAAGCTGATTTTGTTACAATAAATCCATACATGGGAGTAAATGACAGTATAGAACCTTTTATAACTTACCTTAAAAATAATGATAAGGGAATTTTTGCTCTTGTTCGTACATCAAATAAAGGTGCAAGAGATTTCCAATATATTAAAGATGAAAATAATGAACCTTTGTATGAAATAGTAGGTGAAAAACTTGAAGAGCTTGCAAAAGAGAACATGGGGGAATGCGGTTTTAGTTCTTTAGGGGCAGTAGTTGGATGTACAAATAATGAAGAAGGAATTTCTCTAAGAAATAAAATAAAGTCAATGTTTTTATTAATACCTGGCTACGGAGCACAGGGAGGAAAAGCAGAAGATATTGCAACATATTTAATAAATGGTAATGGAGCAGTTGTAAATTCATCAAGAGGTATATTATTAGCGTATAAAAAAGAAGAAGATGGCGAAAGTAATTTTGCTGAATGTGCAAGAAAAGAAACGACAAGGATGAGAGACGATATAAGAGCTTATATATAAAGTTTAAACTGTTTAAGTATAATTCATTAGGGTATAAGAAAACTAATGAAGATACTCAAATAACGGAGGAAAAATGAAAACACTTAAAAGTAAAATACTTCTCAATGAGAAAGTGCTTAATAATATTTATAAACTTGTTATTGAATTTAATAGTGAAATAGATGAAATTAAACCTGGACAATTCTTTATGCTTAAAACATTGGACAATTCATTTTTATTGCCAAGACCAATAAGTGTAAATGATGCAAATGAAAATACCGTTACATTTTTATATAGGGTTGAGGGTATAGGAACTACTCAAATATGTAAATTAAGGGAAAAAGAAGAAATCCAAGCAGTAGGATCATTGGGCAATGGATTTAATTTAAATGAACTTAACGGAAAAATAGCTGTAGTTGGGGGCGGGATTGGTATCGCACCTCTTTTATATTTAACTAAAAAATTAGGAAATAATGCAGATGTATATTTAGGATATAAAGATTGTGTATATTATAATGAAGAATTTGAAAAATATGCTAATTCAGTTACAGTTATCACTGAAGACGGTAGCTCGGGTAAAAAAGGATATGTAACTGATTATATAAATTATGAAAATTATGATGCAGTAGTTACATGTGGCCCTGAAATTATGATGTTTAAAATATCTGATGGATGTAAAGCTAAAAATGTTTCATGTTATATGTCGCTTGAAAGAAGAATGGCATGTGGATTAGGTGCTTGTTTAGGTTGCACTGTTGAAACAAAAATTGGAAATAAAAGAGCATGTAAAGATGGTCCAGTATTTCTATCAGAAGAACTATTAATATAAGGGGTGGAGAAAATGGCAGATTTAAAAGTAAAAGCAATGGGAATGCAATTTAAAAATCCTATCCTTACTGCTTCAGGAACATTCGGATTTGGAGAAGAGTTTAGCGAATTTTATGATTTATCTTTACTTGGAGGAATTTGCAGTAAGGGATTAACATTAAATTCTAAACCGGGTAATACGGGTATAAGAGTATGGGAAACACCTATGGGGTTAATAAACAGTATAGGTCTTCAAAATCCAGGAGTGGATAGATTTATAACTGAAGAATTACCTAAGATGAAAAGTTATAAAACTAAGGTAATTGCAAATCTTGGAGGAAATACTGAGCAGGAATATTTAACAGGAATTGAAAAATTAAATAATACTGATGTAGACTTAATAGAATTAAATATATCTTGCCCAAATGTAAAATGTGGCGGTATGGCATTTGGAATTAAATCAGAAGTTGCATTTGAAATAGTATCAAAAGTTAAAAGCGCCTGCCAAAAACCATTGATGGTTAAGTTGTCGCCTAATGCAGAAAATATAGCTGAAATGGCAGTTGCTTGTGAAGAAGCAGGAGCTGATTCCATTTCATTAATAAATACAATAAAAGCAATGGCAATTGATATTAAAAAAAGAAAAGCAGTTTTTGACAATGTTTATGCAGGGCTATCAGGCCCATGTGTTAAGCCCGTAGCTTTAAGAATGGTTCATGAAGTGTGTAAGGCTGTTAAAGTGCCTGTTTGTGGATTAGGGGGCATTATGAGCGCTGAGGATGCAATAGAATTTATAATGGCTGGTGCAACTTTAATACAAATAGGAACTGGAAACTTTATTAAACCAAATATAGCTATAGATATTATAAATGGAATTGAAGAATTTATGGATAAAAATAATATTAAAACGCTTGATGAAATTAGAGGTATAATATAGTAGGGAGGGACTTAGGGGACTGTCCCTAAAATTACAAAGAATAAATAACATTAAATAATAAATAAGAAATTCGGAGGATTAAAATGAATACAGACGTAGTAGAAATATTAAAAGAATGTGATGCTTTATTAGAAGGACATTTTTTATTGTCATCAGGCAAACATAGTAATAGATATTGCCAGTGCGCAAAGCTATTACAATATCCTGATAAAGCTCAAACAGTAATTGATATAGTTAAAGAAAAAGTGAAAAATTTAGGAATAGATGTGGTAGTAGGACCTGCAATGGGTGGAATAACTGCTGCATATGAACTTGGAAGACAATTAAATGTAAGAGCTATTTTCACTGAAAGAGAAAATAATGTAATGACTTTAAGACGTGGTTTTGAAATTAAACCAGGAGAAAAAATATTAATAATGGAAGATGTAGTTACAACAGGCAAATCTTCTATGGAAACAGCAAAAGTTCTTGAGTCTCACGGTGGAAAAGTAATTGGAATTGGCTGTATAGTTGATAGAAAAGTAAGTGAAATTGATTTGCCTATTTACTCAGCAGTAGAATTAATATTTGATACTTATGATGAACAAAACTGCCCTTTATGTAAAAATGGATCGCAACCAATTAAACCAGGAAGCAGAAAATTTTAAATTAAATCAAAAACTTAAAGGAACGGATAATACCGTTCCTTTAGAATTTTTAAAAATTTAAATTGTTTTATTATTTTATAAAAAGAAGAATGGCCAGAATAACCACCATATTGGATTTTCGCAATTTCCATACCTATCACAATAAGGATAGCGATAGTATCTATCATGGTCATGTCTGTAATCATATCTATTATCGTATCTATTATCGTATCTATTATCATATCTTCTATTATAGTCGAATCTATTATCATAATCGTATCTTCTATTATTAAATCTTTGAATGTTTAAATCTTGATTCATATCAAATAAGTCGTTATTGTTTTCTGGATAGTTGTAGTTATTATTAATATTATTATCCATTTATAGATGCTCCTTTCAGCAAATTAAAAATTTTTAATTCTTAACTTTATAAATAGCAAATTATATATAGTCAAGCTTATACTTTAATATATGAATAAGTATATATGGTGTTACATTTTATCGTAAAATGATAAAATAAAATTTTTAAAAGCAATTAGTTAATTAACAAAAATTGTACTACTTAATTTATGTGTTAATAACTTTTTTAAAAACAAGGTTTGCTGTGGAAATGTGAATAATTAATACTAATTAATTATTCAATAATACAATAGTAATTAATTTAGGCGGTATGACATAAACATATAATATGTTTAAAATTAACTAATTATATGGGGTGGTTTTTTGTTAAATTTTAAAAAAATACATTTATTAATATTAATATTACCTGTGGTTGTGTTGCTTTTATATTTTAGCAATTTAAATAATGCACTACCAGTATCAACTCCTGTATCGACAAGCCCTTCAATAAGACTTCCTATAATCATGTACCACCAAGTTTTAAAAAATAAAAACAGTTTAGGAAAATATATTATATCTCCTAAAGAGTTTGAGGAAGATGTTAAATATCTAATAAAAGAAGGATATACGACAATAGATGTTCAAGATTTAATTGATTTCGAATATAATAAAAAAAATTTACCAGAAAAGCCAATTATGCTTACTTTTGATGATGGATATTTAAGTAATTATACATATATAGTTCCAATACTTGAAAAATATCAAGTTAAAGCTGTTATATCAATAGTTGGTGAATATGTGGATAAAAGCTCTAAAGATCAATATACAAATCCTTATTTAAATTGGAAACAAGTTAAAGAACTTGTTGAATCTCCATATGTTGAAATACAAAATCATACATATGCTATGCATGATATAGAGGATAGAAAAGGTTGCAGTATAATAGAAGGAGAACCATTTGATAAATATAAAATGGAAATTCTTGAGGATATAGGATATTTTCAGGTTTTAATAGAAAATAAAACAGGATATACACCAACAGCTTTTACATATCCATACGGATATATTTGTAAGGAAATTAAAGATATACTTAAGGAAATTGGATTTGTATCAACATTTTCATGTAAAGAAGGAGTTAATCTTTTATCAGGCAATAAGGATGAATTATATGAATTAAAAAGATTTAATCGTCCATCAGGAATAAACCGTATAAGGTTTTTTAATAAGTTTGAAAAATAAATAAATTTTATAACATTTAAATAATATTGTTAGTTAAAAAAAGAACCTTTTTGTAGCATATTTTGTATACTAAAGGTTCTTATTATATTTATATAGTTTTATCGACTATTATTAGATGTTATAATATTAGAATGAAAATAATTTATGGGAAGGTGTGATGTAATGTTTAGTAATAATTATGCTGTTGTAGATAAAGATGTTTGGAAAGGACGAATAGATAGTGAAAATAATTTTGATGCATTTAGATGGCATCAGATGATAGAATTTATTGATTTATCTCAAAATGACTTGCAGGTATTCAAAGGTAAATTAGGGTTTTGTATAATTGGATTTTGCTGTGATGCAGGTATACAAATTAATAAAGGCAGGTTTGGTGCAGCTAATGCACCTCATAGTATTAGAAAAGAACTTGCAAATCTTCCATGTTGGTTTAATCAGGAAGTTAAGATTTTTGATGCAGGAGATATACTTTCAGATAATTGTACATTAGAAGAAAGTCAGGCACTATTGGCTAAAGCAGTACAAAAAATTTTAAACCTATCTCTTTTTCCTATAGTTTTAGGAGGGGGACATGAAGTAGCATTTGGCCATTATAATGGAATTTTAAATTATTTATATCAAAAAGAATCAAAACCTAAAATTGGTATTATAAACTTTGATGCTCATTTTGATCTTAGACCATATCCTAATGGAGGCAGTTCAGGAACCATGTTCAGGCAAATAGCAGATATATGCTCGGACAAAGAATTAGAATATTCCTATATGTGTGTAGGAGTTCAGAAATACAGTAATACAGTTGACTTATTTAAAACTGCCAAAAATCTTGGCGTTGAGTATATTTTGGAAAAAGATATTTCAATAAGTGATGAATGGAGTTTAATGGAAAAATTTAATAATTTTATAAATAGTCAAGATCATATTTATATAACAATTTGTTCCGATGTATTTTCATCAGCATTTGCGCCAGGAGTTAGTTCACCACAACCATTAGGATTAGATCCTGAAACAGTATTGAAGTTTCTAAAATATATGTTTAAATCAAATAAAGTAGTAAGCTTTGATATAGCAGAAGTTGCTCCAAGATTTGACCAAGATAATACAACTTCTAATTTAGCAAAAGTATTAATTTTTGCAGTAGTAAATACCTTGTGTCAAATAAATAATTTATCAGTACATATCTGATAAACTTGCTTTTCCATTTTTAAAAAATCCTTTACATTTCGTTAAAAAATAATTATAATATTAAGTGGACATGTATTTTTATAAATGCGGGTGTTGCTTAGTGGTAGAGTTTCGGCTTCCCAAGCCGGATGTGTGGGTTCGATTCCCATCACCCGCTTTAACAAAAAAAAGGAAGTATACTATGGAAAATATAAAATTAAAGTATGGAAACAAATATGTAGATATAAATGTTAATAATGCAAAATCAATTAAATATTTATATGAAAAAGAAATTAAGGCAATTGAAAATATAGAATTAGAGTTTAATAACTCTGTAAATAATCCTATGAATTCGCCTGCATTAAAAGAAATAATTTCAGCTGATGATGAAATAACAATAATAATAAGTGATATCACTCGTTTTTGGATGAGACAGGATATAATAGTTTCTTTATTAATTGATTATTTACATAATTTAGGAGTTAGTAGTGATAATATTGTAATTGTTGTTGCATTAGGAACGCATAGACATCAAACAGAAGAAGAATTAAAAAAATTAGTAACAGAGGAAATATATAATAAAGTAAAAGTAATAAATCATGATTGTGATGCTGATGATTTAGTTTATTTAGGAGAAACAACAAGAAAAACTCCAGTGTGGGTAAATAAATTAGCTATAAACAGAAAAGTTATAACAATAAGCGGAACAGTTCATCATTTAATGGCTGGCTTTGGTGGTGGCAGGAAAAGTATCCTTCCAGGTATATCGAGCAGAACCACTATTAATAAAAATCATATTCATGCACTTAGCCCTCAAGAACCTAAGTCAAATCCATTAATCGGAGTAGGTAATCTTGAAAATAATCCTATTAATGAAGATATGAATGAAGCAGCAGCAATGGTAAATCCTTGTTTTGGTATAAATATAGTAACAAATTCAAAAGCTGAGCATTGCAATTTAATATGTGGTAAATTTGAAGAGTCATGGCAGGAAAGTAGCAATATTATTCAGGACTATTTCGGAGTTAAAATAGAAAATGAAGCAGATATAGTTATTGCAAGTTGCGGAGGATTTCCTAAAGATATTTCATTATATCAGTCAACTAAAACACTATTTAACGCTAATAAATGTGTAAAAGAAGGCGGAACAATAATACTTATAGCAGAATGTCATGAAGGTGGAGGATCAGATGAATTTTTTGGATGGTGTAAACCACTTTCTAATGGAACACTGGACAAAGACTTAAGAGCAGAATTTACAATATCAGGATATATTTTCTATGCTGCCTGCGAAGTTACTAATAGAACAAATGTAATGATGCTGACTGACATAGATCAACATGTAGTAAAAGATATGAAAATAAGTGCATTTAAAAATATAGAGGAATTAATTAAAAATGTAAATTTTGAAAATAAAAATGTATATGTAATGCCTTATGGCGGAAATACAGTTCCATTTTTAAAAAAGTAAAATATAAAACCCCGAATTTGTTTATTCGGGGTAATTTATTACTCATTTATTATAAAATATTTTATTTCATTTATTTATTGTAAGAAATGAGTCAGTTTACTCGTATGGTATAAAGATAATTTATGCATTGCCCTTGTACATGCAATATATAAAAGTCCTTTGTCATAATTTGTACTGTAGTTATTTTCGCTTACATCATAAATCATAACAGCATCGAATTCTAAACCTTTAGCCATATATACAGGTACTATTGTAACCCCTGTTATATTTTCATTTTCTACATAATCCACAAGTGTTGCATCTATTTTATCCTTAAGCTGAAAATATAAATCAGTTGCTTGTTTTTTGCTTTTAGTTATTATAGAAACTGAATCGAATCCTTCTGATTTAAAATTATTAATATCATCAATTAATTTCTGATTAAGTTCTTCTATAGTTTTTCTTTGTATAATTTCAGGTTCGCCTTCATTTCTCTCAAAAAATTCAGTGTCATTACCTGCATCTAAAAGTTTTTTGCT
>JARBUP010000369.1 GCA_029239575.1 Bacillota bacterium | reverse complement strand
TAGGAAACAAAGCTATAATATTGTTGGTTTCAGCATTTTCTTATGCTGCAAGCTTGCTCGGTTTCACTAAATTAATCGGATATGTATATCCAGGAATAGGTTATGGCGGAATAATACTTATGTTGTTGGTGCTAATAACTTTTTTCAGAAAAGAAAACCAAATTTCAGGAGACACAGAAAGCGAAACAAAAACATCCGGTAGCAAACTTAAAGAAAAATATATCGAAAACTTAAAATAATTATAATATTTAATAAGAACCTTACACGTCAAAATTATAAAAATTTACTGATGGACAAGGTTCTTATAAGAAATAGACTTCAATGTATTTTTATAATAAAATGGAGGTATTTTATATGGAAAGTTTTAGAGTTTTTGTTGATGTTGTAAATACAGTGCTTTGGGATTATTTACTTATTTTTGCACTTTTGGGTATCGGTATTTATATGACTGTTAAACTTAAGTTTCCTCAATTTACACGACTATTTCCAGCATTAAGGAAAATGATTTCTGGTATAATAAATAAAGAAGAAGTTGAAGAAGGTAAAATGACTCCTTTCCAAGCTTTATCAACAGCTGTAGCTGCACAAGTTGGTACAGGAAATATTGTAGGTGTTGCAACAGCAATAGCAGCAGGTGGACCTGGAGCTGCTTTTTGGATGATAATATCTGCTTTCTTTGGCATGGCTACAATTTTTAGCGAAGCTGTATTAGCTCAGAAATATAGAGAAACTAAGAATGGAGAATTAGTAGGGGGTCCTGCTTACTATATTAAAAATGGCTTAAAATCTAAAAAATTAGCCACATTTTTCTCAATAGCATGCATAGTTTCATTGGGCGTAGTTGGTGTTATGGTTCAATCTAACTCAGTAGCTGGTTCAGTTAGTACTGCTTTCAATGTTCCAGTTACTGCAGTTACCATAGGTCTTGCAATAATAGTTACTTTAATATTAATGGGTGGAATGGGAAGAATAGCTTCTTTTGCGGAAACTGTAGTACCATTGATGGCTGGTGCATATATATTGGGAAGTTTTTTAATTATAGTTTTGAACTTAGGGGAATTTATTACAGCTTTAAATACAATTTTTATAGGAGCATTTACACCTACTTCAATCGGAGGAGGAGTTCTTGGTATTACAGTTCAACAAACCATAAGATTTGGCCTTGCAAGAGGATTGTTTTCTAATGAAGCTGGAATGGGTTCTACACCACATTCTCATGCAGTTGCAGATGCTAAGCATCCTGCAGAGCAAGGATTTGCAGCAATGATAGGGGTATTTATTTGTACATTTTTAATTTGTACATCAACTGTTATGGTAAATATGGCTTCAGGCTCATATAATCCAACAATACCTGCTTCAGTAATGGTTGAGAGCGCAACAGTTATGACACAAAATGGTTTTGCTTCGAGCTTTGGAAAGTTTGGTGGAATGTTTTTATCAGTTTGTTTATCATTTTTCTCTTTGACAACTATTGTAGGTTGGTATTTCTTTGCAGAGTCAAATGTTAAAAATTTATTTAATGCAAAACCTATAACTTTAAATACATTTAAAGTAATATCAATTACTGCTTTAATAATCGGAACGCTGATTGATGCTACATTTGTTTGGAAATTAGCTGACATGGCCATGGGAATAATGGCTATACCAAATATTTTTGCCTTATTCGTGCTATCAAAGGAAGTTCGATTTATATTGGATGATTATGATTCAAAGGTACTAAGTAAAAATATTTATTGGGATTATGAATACCAAAATATTGAAGAAAAAAACAGTAAGAAAAAATCAATTTTAAGTAAAACTTTAAGTACTACAGTATTAAAATAATCTAAAACTCAATAAGACAGAGACGTTATTATCAAAAATGCTTCAAAATATATACCATCCCTCCAAAAACAGAGGGATTTTTTTATTGTCCTGGAAATATAAAAAACTAAAGAAGTGGCTATGATTTGTTTAATTTTCAGGTTGTAGCATTTCGATTAATAATATATAATAATAATTGTAAAATATCCCATTTTAATAGTATGTAGCCTTCTTGAGTATTGTGTGTTTTTCGACTTTGTAAATATATCATGAAAAATTACAAATAACTAAATAGTAGGTTCTTAAATTTAAAAACAGGAGGAAATAATTGAATATATTAAAAATAAAAAGAGTTTTATTAATAATAATTGGGTCCATTTCATTGGTATTAGGTGTTATTGGCATTTTAATACCCGTACTTCCTACTACGCCTTTTTTACTTCTTTCATCATTTTGTTATTTAAGAAGCTCTGAAAAATTATATAACTGGTTAATAAACCATCGTGTTTTTGGTCCTTATATTTATAATTATTTAACTTATAAAGCAATACCTAAAAAAACAAAAATAGGTGCTATAATTTTTTTATGGTGTTCACTAATTTTATCATCAATAATAATTTCATCATTACATATAAAAATATTTTTGTTTTTAATTGGAATAGCAGTAAGTCTCCATATAATTACATTAAAAACGTTGAGTCAAGAAAATTTGAATATTGTCGAAGAACAAATAATTAAAAAATAATATTTGCAAATCAACTCATTATGATGTGTTGAAATGAATAGGGTATGAATAAAAAGGAATCTTAATTATTTTATGAGACAATAAGATGTTAAAAACTGAAAACATTATTATTTGTTGCAAATCAGTGGTATTTATGATAATATTATTTGACATACAAATATTTATTAAAATAT
>JARBUP010000065.1 GCA_029239575.1 Bacillota bacterium | reverse complement strand
GTGAACATTATTTTAGCTAATTCTTTTCTTGCTTCACTGTATGAAATAGAATAATTAAATGAAAAATAGTCCAAAACAGAAATATCTTCTTTATCAAAATAAATTTCTTGTGGAAGGTATCCTATTTTTACATTTGAACCCGTTTTTATTTCACCTGTGTCACTTTTGATTTCATTTAATATTATTTTTAAAATAGTTGATTTTCCAGCTCCATTTTCTCCTAACAAACACATGGATTCTTTATAAAACAATGTAAAGCTTAAATCATTAAAAAGTTTTTTAGAATTAAATGACTTGCTAATATTATTTACTTTTATTACTTCTTTACCTGATCTTTCAATACCATTTAAAGAAAAATTTGCTGATTTTTTATCCATTAGGGGCTTTTTAATCTTATCAATTTTTTCAAGTCTTTTTTCGAGTTCTTTAGCTCGTTTGTACATTTTATCGCTGTCGCGCATTTCTCCCCATATACGATATCTCTTAATTTGATCTTCCATTCTTTTTATTTTTTTCTGTTGACTTTCATATTCTTTCATAGCTTGTATAAAACGAAGTTCTTTCTGAGCAACATATTTAGAATAATTTCCTTCATAAATATCAACTCCATCCCCATCAAGTTCTATAATTTTATTTGCAATAGAATCTAAAAAATATCTGTCATGGGATACCATAACTATGGTTCCCTCATAGTTTTTCAAATATTCTTCCAACCATTCAATTGATTTTATATCAAGGTGGTTTGAAGGTTCATCCAATAACAATAAATCAGGGTTTTCCAACAATATCTTACCAAGTATAACCCTTGTTTTTTCACCGCCACTTAAAAGATTAAATTTTCTTTGTTGCATATCTTCTGAAATATCAAGACCTTTTAATATTTTGTTTAATTTTTCTTTTGTTTCATAACCGCCCGATATTCTATATAAATCCTGCAAAAAGCTATATTTTTTAATTGCGGACTTTAATTCTTCACCTATTAAAATATCAAATGACTTTTCAAGATTAATTATTTGGAAATTTATTTCATGTATTTTTTCAAATGCTTTATTTAAAACATCTAAAACAGTGCTTTCATCTTCATAATTAGGTATTTGTTCTAAGTATCCAATTACTAAACCTTTACGCTTGTTTATTTGACCACCTGTAAAATTCTCATATCCAGCAATGATTTTCAAAAGAGTGGTCTTGCCCGTGCCATTTCTACCAACTAAACCAATTTTATCTTTAGTTTTTATATCAAATGTAACATTTTCAAATATTTTATCTACACCAAAACTTTTATTTAAATTGCCAATTCCGATTTCTATCATAATCCACCATTATATTATATTATTTTATTTATATTATTTATTAAGTTAATTATACAAAATTTAATTAATTTACTCTATTAAATATATTTAAAATTTTATTATTATATAAATAAAAAAGCATAAAAAAATACCTGCGGAACATACTACCGTCCCACAGGTATATACCTGCTGCCTTATGGCCCAGCCCCACGAACTTAAAAGTTCATCGCCTGCTCAGTTTGTACTGTCGATTTGCGTAATTTATACGTTTTGCAGTGCAAATATTTATATAATATAAATATTACTATAGGCTTTAGGGTTTGTCAATTGCTATATTTTTATAAAAATTTAATTTTTACTCTTTTTATTTTTAGAATTTATATCATTTTCACTATTTGTTGAATTTGATTTATTATCAGTTGCTTTTTCAGATTTTTTATTTTCTTTTTCTTTAGCTTCTTTTTCTTTTGCATCTTTTTCATTAGCTTTTATTTCTTTTTGTATATCTTTAACTGATTTTTTTAACCAATCTTCAGTTTTATATACTTTAGTAGGATCACTTGCTTGTAATTTTTCAACTAAATTTAATTTTCCAGGTGTTACTCCAAGTTCTCTTGCTTTTTCTACACGTTCTTGGCCAACTCCAATTGCATCAATTTCAATATTATCTGTATTTTTAGTTTCTGATTCTATTTCTAATGAATCATCAGAAGTTTTATTTACATCACTTTCATTTTCATTTTCTTTATTAGAATCTGTTTTACCATTTTCCTCTAAATCATCATCATTACCATCATTTATTTCATCTTCAACCGAAGTTTTCACTTTATTTTTTAAATTATTTGTTTTTTCTTCTGTTTTACTTGAGGCTGCAACAACTAAACCACTTTCTTCACCAGAAAAAAATCCACTTTCTTTTATTTCTTTTACAACTTCTTTAACTGCTTCATTTATATCATCATTTTTTAATTCATTTAAATCTATATGTTCTAAAAGTTCTTGTCCGTCATCATTTACAGCTTTAATGCTTAGTACTTTGTCAAATCTGTTCAATGAAAATTCAATGGATGGATTTACATCTATACTCACATATGAATATGGTGTTAAATATGCCCATGCTGGCACCGCAAATACCACTAAAGCTGCTGCAGCTGATGCTGCAAATTTCATTATATTGTTGCTTGATTTCATGTTGATCTCCTGTCCTATCATATAATGCTTGTTTTTCATTTTAATTATACGACCATCTGCACAAAGAGCTGCGACATTTTTATCTTTAATTTCAACTATTACTGCTTTCATTTTTCAAACTCCTCTCTAATGAATCGTATATATTCTGCAAGGTAAGGAAAATCTCCGGATAAAATCTCTACTGCTGCAATAATATATTTTCGGTGTCGTTCTAAAATTTTTCGGGGTACTTTTGCATTTTTTTCTACCACATTTACTGGAAGCATTTTTTTAACTTTCATATTGCTTACAAGTATGTTGTTCTTCAAAATATAAGCAACAGCACTAGCACAAGCAGCTTTAGTTTTCTTTGCTTTTGGCGAACAATCGGATAAACTCATAAATGTAAAACCATAAGAAGAAAATATATCATTTGCAAGTTCTATTTCTAATTTCAAACTGTTATCTATATTTGTTTCTACCATTTTTTCTGTAATTTCTATTTTCATTGAAATACTTTCTTCATTTTCCTCTTTATCAGAATTAAACAAAGAAGGATTTATAGAAATTTCAGGTGCAAATCTTGATTTACTTCTTATAAAATCAATGATACGCCGTCTTATAACTAATTCTGCGAAGTTCAAAAAACTACCCTTATCCATTGAGTAGTTTTTAATTGCTTCTGAAAATGCATTCATAGCCACAGAATATTCATCATCATTTTTAGAAATATAATTGTGAGATGCTGAGGACGCACATTTCAATATAAAATTATCATATTGCATAATTAAGCTACTCATTAAATTTACGTCTATTTTAGCTTCTTCAGCCTTTATATCTATTTCCCTCATAGTACTCACCTTTATTTATATAATAACTATTTATACTAAATAGTAAAATTTTAATTTAGTTCAATAATCATTTTATTATATCATTAGACTATTTTAATGACAATAATATATTTTTAACATTATATTCTAAAATAGAAAAAAGAACTCGAAAATTGAAAGTATTTTAAGTTAAAAATACAAAAAAGCGGTGGAGTATCCACTGCTTTCTATATATATAATTTTTTATAAATTTTTATCGTAAATAATTTTTAATCCTTTTAATAAAAGTTGAGAGTCGTAAACATCTATAACTGATGTTTCATCAGAAATAAGTCTTCCTAAACCTCCTGTGGCAATAACTTTCATGTCTTCTCGGCCAAATTCTTCTTTCATTTTTTTAACTATATATTCCACTTGTCCTATATATCCGTAAACAAGACCTGCTTGCATGCTTGTAATTGTGTTTTTTGCAAGTATGGAAGACGGCTTTTTAATTTCTATTTTTGGAAGCTGTGCAGTTCTTGACCACAACGCATCTGCTGAAATTTGTATACCTGGAGATGTAACTCCATATTTAAATTCGCCTTTTTCATTAACTATATCATAAGTAGTTGCAGTACCAAAATCTATTACAATTAATGGTCCGCCGTATTGTTCATATGCTGCAACTATATCAACTATTCTATCAGCACCGACCTGCCTTGGATTATCACTGCTTAACATAATGCCTGTTTTAATTCCAGGTCCAACTATTAAAGGATTTATGTTAAAATATTTTTTCAAAGCATTTTCAAATGAATGCATAACATTTGGAACAACTGAAGAAACAATAGCACCGTCTATTTCTTTATGATCTATATTGCTGTATATTAATAAATTCATTATAAATACGCCGTATTCGTCCGATGTTTTATCACTTCTTGTAACCATTCGCCAGCTGCCCATGAGTTCATCTTCTTTATAAACTCCTACGACAGTGTTTGTATTGCCAATGTCAACAACTAAAACCATGATTCCTCCTAAGTTTCAAGAAAATTTCAATTTTTCTTATTATTCAGCTTATTATATTATTTTATATTAAAATTAAACAATGATTCTTGCAAAATTATTACTACAAAATTAATCATGCTATTATAACATATAAAATATAAACTTCAAATGAATTTCTTTACTAACTTTGCTTTATCTTTAATATTTTAATTTATGCTTTTCTTAATTCTGCAATGGATTTTGAAGTAATTTGTGATCTATCTAAATTAAGTAATTTTATTGCTTTCTCAAGATCTTCTTCTGTTGCCATTTCTATTTCAAGATATGGTTTTGGATATGTTTCTTTATCCCATGTATCTATTTCAAATATAATATTGTCATATATATATGATCTTCTGTGTTTAAGGCCCGGTCTTTTTTTCTTATATCCCAATATCTCAAGTATTTTAGAGGTTTCTTCAACGTTTGAAATTTCTGTTTCTATTTCTTCATTAACTCTTAATTTATCCCGACTGATGCTTTTTTTAAATGTCATAGTATTTTTTGTTTCGCCATTTAAAAGATTTTTTGTAATTCTAATTCTTAAATATCCATTCAAATTTTTTTTAAGTATACTCTCTTCTGAATCAAATCTTATATTTATTTGTTCTTCATCTTTTATAAGCGTTGCACCAATATTTTTAAGTTTATTTTCAATTTCATCTTTATCTATATTAAGAACTTTAACTTCTTTTTCCCTCATTTTATCCTCCGTGAGAACTGAATATTTTATTATATCATATAATTTTTACTGAATCACTAATTTTTATTAAAAATGCAAAAAAATGGGATGTTATTTAACATCCATACTATTGATAAACCTTTAATGTGTCATCCTGAACGAAAGCGAAGGATCTTTTAATATTATATTAATAAGATCCTTCGCTATGCTCAGGATGACAAAAATAATATTTTGCCATAAAGATGGAAGATGGGATGTTATTAAACATCCCAATTTTTTATAAATATCTAATTTTTCTTCCTTCATCACAAATAATTGTTATATCCTTATTTTCACGCTTTGTTTTTAATAAAACTTTATGTCCCCATAAGTCATAAACACTTTTTAATGTTTCCTCTGCATATGATGCTTGTAATTCTCTGCCATCATATACATGTTCTATGGTCAAAGTTTTATCTTTTCTTGACATATCTATTACTCTGATGTATGGAATTGACCCCATACCTGCAGTATCTGCTATAGTATTTCTAATTTCTTTCCAACCATCATCATCAGCTACTTCACTTATTATATAATCGGATCCTTTTTTAACATATTCAAATAAATTGAGCTTTTTACAAAGATCATATGTTAAATATCTTCTTATAAATGATGCATCCCTATCAAATTCCCTTATTTCAAATATTCTTTCTTCCCCATATCTTTCTGCTTGGTCTTTTAATATTTCAAAGCCCAGATGATAAGGATTTAAGTTTCCTAATAAAGGTCTAACTACATCATTATGTCGTTTAATAAATTCAAGGTAAAGTGAAGTAGGTAAATCTAATTTTTTTAGTATGTTGTAATGCCAGTAACTAGCCCAGCCTTCATTCATTATTTTTGTTTCAATTTGAGGCAAGAAATATTCTGATTCTCTTCTTACAACTTCCAGTATATTTTTCTGCCATTCTTCAAGATCCCCATATTTTATAATAAAGTATAACAAATCATCCTCGGGACTTAAAGGAATTTTACTTAAGTCAGGAGGAGTAATTGTTTTTCTTGGTTCTAAAATACTGTAATGTGAACTGTTTTCTTTATAGCTCTGTAATATTTCATTTTTTAAATCTTCATCATCTTTTCTTTTTTGACCCACTGACCTTGAAATTTGATACCTGATTGAATGAGCTGCATTGAGCATTTTTTCAACATTTTCATAACCTATGCTGGGATCATCAATACAATTTTTAACAATAGTACCATCTGTTTTAAACATTTCAAGTGTATACGATGCATCCGTACCTTCTTTAAATAACCTATTGTTTTTAAAAAAGTCATTGTGACCATAAACATGAGCTATTGTAAGTATTTGCAAAAGTAAAGTATTATCCTTCATTAAATATGCAACGCATGGATCAGAGTTTATAACCATTTCATAAGGAAGACCTGTTAAATTGTATTGATATAATGTTTTTAGCTTTTCATATGATTTTCCAAAACTCCAGTGCGGATATCTCGAAGGCATACCAATATAAGCTTCATATCCAATCATTTCATTATAGTTAATAATTTCAAATTCTTGAGGATAATAGTCAAGGCCACATTCTTTTACAATTTTTTCTATTTTCAAGTTCCAATTTTCAAGATCATTTAATGTATAGTCCATTCTATCAGCCTTCCTTTATATCCATTTTTAAAATATTCTTAAATGTAGGCCACACCTCTTCCTGTTTTCCTATGGTGCCGATGGCGAAATTTTTCTTATGAACTCTTTCAATATATTTTTTCTTTATTGTACTTGAGTAAGAACTTGACATTACTTCTATATAACCAAACATATTACAAATATCTGATAGTTCGGTAGCCATTTTTACAGCTTTGTCATCATCTTCTCCCCAGTTATCTCCGTCAGAAGCATGAAAGGCATAAATATTCCAAATATCTGGATTGTATCTTTGCTCAATAACCTCAAGGGCTAATTTATAACCGCTCGAAATATAGGTACCACCTGATTCAACTTTATGAAAAAATTCTTGTTCTGTAACTAATTTTCCAACTGTTGAATGAGCAATAAATACAACTTCAACATTTAAATATTTCATTTTAACAAAGTGATACATTAAAAAGAAAAATGATCTTGCTAAGTATTTCCTTGTTTGATCCATAGAACCAGATGTGTCCATAATACAAATTATAACTGCATTTGATTCTTTCTTTTTTGTCTCTTTAATTCTGTGATATCTAATATCCTCTTCCTTAAATGGAAATCGTCCTATTTCTTCATCTATATTTTCTTCTTTTAAAACTTTTTTCATTGCTTGTTTTCTTTTTAATTTTTCAACAACAGTTTTCTTTTTAGCAAGTCTTGGCGGAATTCCATTTCTTTGATATCCAGATTTTTTTCTTGAATGATCTGTTAAAACTTCAGAAAATTTCTTTTTATCCAAGTTTGGCAAATTTAAATCTTCAAACAAATATTGAATTATTTCATCAATGGTAAGTTCGGTTTCATAAATGTCTTCGCCTTCATCATTTCCAGCTCCACTGCCATTACCCTTACCTTTATCTGATTTGTCCGAACCTACTTTATCCCCTCTTTTTTCATTTCCTTCACCGCTGCCCGAACCTTTTTGATTTTTACCATATATGAACTGATATTCCTTTAAACCTTTAATAGGAATTTTAACTTTTTTATTTTTGCTTTCCCCTATGATACCTTCTTCTGATAATATACCGGGAAGATTTTTTTTAATTGATTCTTCGACTAACTGCTTATGCCTTCTTCTGTCTTCCGCAGCTCTATCATGATCAATAGGGTTGTATTCTCTGAAAATTGCCATAATATCAATCCTTCCATAAATTATTGGCAGCGTATTTAAGAATTACATCACAACAATGATCGCAATAGCCATTAGCCTTCAATTCTTTTACCATGGTATTATATTTTTCATCCTGGTCCTTATCCCTAACTTTTGTTTTTGTAATTATTCTTGATAACTCTCTAACTGATGTAGTCAATTTTTTCTCAACAGCATCTTTCAAAGGTTCATAACTGTTATAGTCAATTTTATCCCCTTTTCTCATTAAGTAGAACATATATGATGTAACATCAAGTCTAAATCCTTTCGCTGAACTTTCAGAAACACCAATGTGCTCTTCAATTGATCGCATAAATTTTTCATCTGCATCAAGAAGTTCACCTGTGGACTGATCTTTTAATTTAGTTTTATTAACGTATGCTTCAGCATGATCTAAGTAATTGTTAAACAAACTTTCTGCCTGTTCTTTATAGCTGTGAATAAATGCTTTAGTAATTTCTTTTTCAAGTGTTTTATTATATTCTTTTCTAATAACATCCTGTAAAAATGTTATATATCTTTTCTTATCATCTTCGTTTGTATCAAGTTCTTTTACAGCTTTAATTAAACTTTCCATTACGCTTAATGGATTTATACAGCTATTATCTGAATTAGTTAATGCATTGTCTATAGATTTGATAATAAATCTTGTAGATACTCCAGATAATCCTTCCCTTTGGCCTGCTTCTTCTTTTAACTCCATAATGTCAATTTTCTTAGTTGTTCCTTTTTCAACTATTTCTTCGCCATTATATATTTTAAGTTTAGTAAGAGGGTCAACTTTAGAAGATGGTAAAATCCTTGTAAGAATAGCAAACATAGAAGCTATTTCAATTGTATGAGGTGCAATATGTGCATTAAAATTACTCTTATGTAGAATTTTCTCATAAATTTTCAATTCTTCATTTAATTCCATGCAATAAGGTACTTCAACTTTTACAATCCTATCCAATATAGCTTCATTTGTGTGATCTGACTTAAATTTATTCCACTCTGCTTCATTGGAGTGAGCAAGAATAATTCCATCAAAATAAATCATAGATCCTTTTCCAGGTGAAGGTATGGATTTTTCTTGAGTTGCTGTAATAATTGTGTGAAGGTATTCAACATCATTTTTAAATACTTCTATAAATTCTACAATACCACGATTACCTACATCAAATGCTCCATTTAAAGATAAAGCACGAGGGTCATCTTCAGAATATAAATCAAGTTTAGAAATATCCACACTACCTGTTAAAACTGAAGTATCTTGATTATTTGGGTCAACTGGAGGAACAACACCTACCCCTTTTCTTGATCTAATTGAAAAGTCAGTTGAAACTACAGGGAATTTTTCATATTCACCATGATATTCTTCTCTTAACCTATATCTGCAAATAGGACATAAATCGCCTTCTATTTTTGCGCCTAATGCCTTTTCCATTTCAGGTCTTAAATGTTTCGGAATTAAGTGAAGAGGATCTTCTCGCATAGGGCAACCTTTTAAAGCATAAATAGGTTCACTTCCTTCTAAAGCAACTTTAAGGGCTTCAACTAAAGAAGATTTACCAGAACCAACAGGGCCTACTAAATATAAAACCTGTCTTGCTTCTTCACCTTTCATAGCAGCAGCATTAAAGTAATTTACTATTTTCATTATAGTTCTATCGATTCCGAAAAAATCATCTTTAAAAAACTCATACTTTCTTATAACTTCATTACCGTGTAATTTTTTAATTCTTGTATTATCTTCGGGTCTATAAATTTCAAATCCCTTTTCAACAATTAAGTCGTACATTCTTTTGTGAGAAAGCTTTGCAATATCAGGGTTCTTTTGTACAATTTCAAGATATTCTAAAAAAGTACCCTCAAAATTACTTTTTTTTCTTCTCATTTTATCTTTATCCAATAACTCATTAATATTCATATATAACCCCTCCCTATTTTTTCATAGTCAAAAATGCATTCTGCTATTTTTATATTTATATGTCCTTCTTCAAAATATTAAGACCTTTATTTATAAAAAAAGTAAAAAAAAATAATTTTTTTGTATTTATACGCTTTTATGTTGCATAAAATGAAAATGGTTTACTTTTTGAAAGTTGATTTGTATTATGACTTATTAACACTTAATAATAATATTAAATTTACAAAATATTTATGAGCATGATATAATAAATACTATCAATGAAACAAAGACTAAGGTCTTTATCAGACTATTGACAAACCCGTAAGATGTCATGATAAGATCCTTCGCTATGCTCAGGATGACAAAAATAAAAATAATACTTTGTAATCAAGTTAACAAAGACTTATGATATAATAATAAAAATTGTATATAAAGATCGAGGAAGTGTAATATTGGAAATAAACGAAATAAAATTATTAAAAACTATTAAATTAGCAGCTCAAATAATACTTGAGAATGGTGGCGAAACATATAGAGCAGAAGAAACTATTAAATATATTTGTAATTCATTTAATGTATATGATATAGAATCAATTGCAACACCTACAGGATTTTACATAACTATAAACTCCGAAAAAGCAGAAAGCAAAACAATAGTTAAAAGAATTAATAAAAGAACTATAAATTTACAAAAAATTAATGATGTCAATGAAATTTCAAGACAGCTGTCTCTTCATTCCATTTCTCTTAATGATGCATTACAAAAATTGAATAAAATTGAATATAATCCTGAAGAACATGATAAATTTTCATTATATTATCCTGCCATTTCATCTGCATTTTTTACACTGCTATTTGGAGGAGGAATATTAGAATTTTTTACTGCTTTATTTACAGTAATTTTAGTAACTTTAATATCAAGAAATTTTGAAAATTTACATTCATCTCAATTTTTTTCAGCAATAATATCAGGTTCATTAATAGCAATTATAGCTATTTTAATAACTTATGTAACAGGTATTGGAAATTATAATTATATTATTGTTGGTTGTATAATGCCCTTGTTGCCAGGCCTTGCCATGACAAATGCAATACGTGACACAATAAGGGGAGATCTTATTTCTGGAACAGCAAGAGCTACAGAAGCAATATTAGTAGCATCTTCACTTGCAGCAGGAGCAGGTGTTATTATATACATTGCTTATTCAACAGGAATATTGGTATCTTAGGATGTGGAGGAAAAAATGATTTTAGAATTATTACTGCAAATGTTATATTGTTTTGGCGCTTCATTTTTTTATGCTTTAATAATGAATGCTCCTAAAAAAACTCTTGTTCATTCTTCTGTTATAGCATCCCTTGGTTATTTAATATATATAGTATGTGTTAATAATGGAAATTTAAAGTTAGGATTTTTGCTTGGAACTGCTTTTATAACTTTTCTTGGTGAATTATATGCAAGAAAATTTAAAATGCCAGCTACGATTTTTATTTTTCCTGGCATAATTCCAATAGTACCTGGATTAGGTTTATATGAAACTATGTATGAATTCGTTCAAAACGATATTTCTGCAGCACTTGAAGTTGGAGTGAACACATTAGTAAATATAGGCGCTATGGCAATAGCAATGGCAATGGTAAGTTTAATTGTATCAAAAATTAAATTTAATAAAAATTAATTTTATTTTATGTTTTAAATTTTAATTTTAGGGTATAAATTAAATGTTGTTAAAAATAATGTTAACCAATGAAAAAAATATATTTAATGCTTGTAATATTTAAATGCTATTTACATATATTAATTGGTTTAACAATTATTTAATATAAATATTAGGAGGAATTATGAATAAACCAAAATTTTTAAAATGTAGTATTTGTGGAAATTTAGTATCAATGATCAATAACTCAGGTGCAAAAATGGTTTGCTGTGGCAAAGAAATGGGTGAATTAAAGGCTAATTCAGTGGATGCAGCTGTAGAAAAACATGTTCCTGTTATAGATGTTGATGGAAATACAGTAACAGTTAAAGTAGGAAGCGTAACTCATCCTATGTTAGATGAGCATTTTATTGAATGGATTTATCTTGTAACTGAACAAGGAGTTCAAAGAAAAAATTTAAAACCAGGTCAAGAACCTGTTGCAGTATTTGCTTTAGCTGATGGAGATAAAGTTGTAGAAGCTTACGAGCATTGCAATATTCACGGACTTTGGGTTAAAGAAGTATAAAAGTTAAAGTGACAAAGTGAAAGGGGACGGTCCCTTTTGCCAAATGGTTTTGTTG
>JARBUP010000368.1 GCA_029239575.1 Bacillota bacterium | reverse complement strand
ATAACCATTTTTTGTAGACGCACAAAAAGCACAGCCCATTTTGCATCCTACTTGAGATGAAATACATGCTGTGTTTCCATATTTATATTTTAAATAAACAGTTTCAACTACATTTTTATCTTCAAACATAATAACATATTTCTTTGTTTCATCAAGATTTGATTCTAATTTTAATTCTATTGAAGCATTTGTAAATTCAAAATTATTTTGCAACTTTTCTTTTGTAGCTTTTGATATATTTGACATTTCATCAAATGAATCTACATTTTTATTATGTATCCAGTCAAATATTTGCTTTGCTTTGAATTTAGGTTCCTTAAGTTCATTAAGGGCATCTTGTAACTCTTCATAACTTAAATTATCTATTTTAATCATATTTTACCTTCTTTGAATTATATTCAATTTCAATTTGTTTATGGTTATTACACCAAAAGTCTTTCACTACGCTCAGGATGACAAACATATTTTTTATATTTGTAGCATATTGATTTTTTTGCATTATATCATAATTTTTTTAATTTCGCAATGAAAAAGCCATCCATATGATGTATATGGGGATAAACTTCAATAAATCCATCTTTTGCTGTATCAAAATAATTACCTGTTTCCTCCGAAATATCCATCAATTTAAAATTTTCATTTTCTTCTAAAAACTTGTTTATAATGTCTAAATTTTCTTTCTTTTCTGTTGTACAAGTTGAATAAATTAATTCACCGTTTTGTTTTAAATATTTACATGCATTTTCTAAAATTTTATATTGAACATATTCAATATCACTTAATATTAATTCGGATTTATTATATTTTATTTCGGGTTTCCTTCTAATTATTCCAAGACCTGAGCAAGGAACATCCACTATTACATAATCAGCTTTTCCAATCAAATCATCATCTAATTTAGTAGCATCATAACTTTCTGCTTGTATATTAGTTATTCCCAACCTTTTAGCTTCGTTTACTATCAAAGGAATTTTACCTTTATATAAATCCCTGCTTATTACAAGTCCAGTGTTATTCATTAATTCTGCTACATTTAAGGATTTTCCTCCAGGTGCAGCACAAACATCCACTATTAAACTGTTTTCTTTTGGATTTAAAACTTGACCTACTAACATGGAACTTTCGCTTTGAATTGAAAATAAACCATTTTTAAACTCAACCATATTATCTATGGATGTTGGATTTTCAACTTCAATGCCTTTATTTGAAATTTGGCATTTTTTCGCATTCATGCTTTTTTCATTTAATAATGAAATTAATTCATCTCTATTTGTTTTTAATGTATTTACTCTTATTTCAAGAGGGGCTTGGGAATTATTCCAAGATAATACATTTTCTATTTGATCTTTTCCAAATTGTTTAGCCCATTTTTCAACAAGCCATTTTGGATATGAATATTTAATACTTAAATAATCATTTTTATTTAATTTTTCCATTGATTTTAATAAGTTTTCTTTATTTCTTAATATATTTCTTAAAACTGCATTTATAAATTTTGATGCTCTTATATTTCCTTTTTCTTTTATGTATTCAACACTTTCATTTACAACTATATTTTCATATGAGTTTTCTAAGAAAAATATTTGATACACTGCAAGTCTTAATACAAATAAAACATCATGTTCCATTTTTTTTGTTTTTGTTTTAGACATTTGATTTATTATATAATCTATAAACATTAAATTTTCTATAACGCCTAAAACCGACTTTCTATATAAACCATTGTATTTTATATTTACATTTTTTACATCATGATTTATTATTAAATTAGAATATGAATTATCTATAAATATTTTTTTTAGTGATTCTATTACTGAAACTCTATAGTTATTTTCCATTTTATTACCGCTTTCTAAAAATTAAAAGGCTGATATACATCAACCTTTTCAAACAACAATTAACAATTTATTATAATACACTGTATTTTATATTACAAGTATTTCTTAATTCAATATAATTTTTTCTGGGAATTTATTACCTCTTAAATATGCACTCATATTCATTTTATTTTTACCGGGCATTTGTATTTCTTCTATTACTAAAATTCCTTTTTTACACTTTACATGAATTCCTGATTCATCTACTTTAATAATAAACCCTGGTTCAAATTCCGAATTATCATTTTCGTTTATAACTGATGATTTATATACTTTAATATTTTTATCTTCCATAGTAAAAAAAGCCGTAGGCCAAGGAGATAAACCCCTTACTAAATTATGAATGCTTTTAGCACTTTCATTCCAATTAATTTTTTGTGTATTTTTATCAAGCATGGGCGCATAACTTGATAAGTTTTCATCTTGCTTTACTGGTATTAATTCATTTTTCTCAACTTTATTAAGAGTTTCAATTAACAATTCAGCACCCATTACCATAAGTTTGTCATGAAGTTCCCCAACACACATATGTTCATCAATATCTATTTCACTTTTTAATAACATGTCTCCTGTGTCCAAACCAATATCCATCATCATAGTTGTAACGCCAGATTTATTATTTCCGTTTATAATTGCCCAATTTAAAGGAGCTGCACCTCTTAAATTAGGAAGCAAAGATGCATGTACATTAATACAACCGAATTTAGGATATTCAAGAATTTCTTTTGATAATATTTGACCATATGCAACAACCACAATTACGTCAGCATCATATTGTTTTAGAAATTCTATATTTTCACTTTTCTTTATTTTATCAGGCTGAAAAATAGGAAGATTTAAAAGTTCAGCTCTTTC
>JARBUP010000367.1 GCA_029239575.1 Bacillota bacterium | reverse complement strand
ATATCAGCAATCATACTTGTTACATAATTGAACCTTGAATTTTTCAAAGCACGTTTATAAGTGAATACAACGTCAGATGCCTTTAAAGGGTCACCATTTTGAAATTTTACTCCGTCTTGTAGGGTAATTGTATATACTTTTTTATCATCACTAAGTTGTACATCTTTTGCAAGTTCTTTGTAATAACCGTTGTCTGCTTCATCAATACCATATAGGCCCTCATACATTTGATGCCAAACTTTCATAGCACGTGTACTTGTTGATTGTTCCCAGTCAAGTGATGGTATAGAATCGCTTACTCTAAGTCGAAGTGTTTTTTCCGAAGCAGGTGTTTCTGATTTTGCTGGAGTTTCTTGTTTTGGTTTACTTTGACAACCTGAAAGTGTTCCAACAACCATTAAAGCTGCTAAAACAATTGATATAATTCTTTTTTTCATAATTTCCTCCTTATTATGTAATAGTTTTTATATTATTAAATTTTTCCTAATTTATAATATCACAAAATACTGTATAATTAAAGCAAAATAATTTTAATTATATTATTTTATAATATTTCATATAGAACTATATACTTTCAAAAATGCGATATCAAATATATTCTAATAAAAACAATATAAAATAAAGATTCAATAAATAGTGGAAAAATTTTAAATATTAATGTTTTTTATGCAAAGTTTATGCCAAGCAACATATATAAGAATAATAAAGATAAATTAGTATTTTGTAATAATTTTCTTCCTCATATGTACCTTTATAAATTCACAAAATATATCAAATAGGTTTTTTAGGTTATTTAACAACCTCCTAAACCTTTTATAAACTTACAAACTTCATGACAGTTATAACTTTAGCTATTTATATTAAAACTTTAATTATTAATCGACTTAAATACCAAAAAGTTAAAATCCACAATTTTAAGAAATAAATTAAAATTGTGGATTTTTATTATTATGTAAAAATTCTAAAAACTAAATTCAACTCCTAAAAAGTTATCAAATACATCATAGATTTCTTTGAAACCCTTTTTCAAATTGACAATTTTATCTTCTTTATTTAAGAAACAGTGTTTTGTTTCTCCTACTGTTTTTAATTCTCGTGTTTTTGCATCATATATTTTGTATGACATTTCAAGTTTTATACCGTTAAATTTTTCTATTTTAGGTATTATTATTACTGTATCTCCGAAATGCACCATTGCTTTATATTCACAAGACACATTTAAAACCGGAATTATAATACCTGCTTCTTCCATTTTATCATAGCTAAAGCCCATTTGATCTAATATATGGCATCTCGCTTCTTCAAACCATTTTATGTAATTAGAATGATGGATTATACCCATTTGATCTGTTTCATAATACTGAGTTTTATGAATACAAAGTTCAATTTCTTTATCCATTATGTATGCCTCCTTATAATCATATACATTCATTAATGAATTATAATATGATTATAACATAGATTTGTTCATTTAAATAAATAACTCAGCAAATATTTCCACAATTAAATTATCTTTAACTGCTTGAGCTAAAATTTTATTTCGTTTAATAAAAAGCGGAACTTGCATAACACCAATTGGTTTTGATTTAAAAGTTTTTAAAACTTCTGCATAAAAATCATAAGAACTATAAATGTTAAACCTTTCCACTTCATCATATTTTTCTGCTATTTTTTCAAACATTCTTAACATTATATCCTCATAATCATAATTCCCTCTCATATCAAGGACATATTCAAGTCGAGGCATAATTCTTTCAAATAACATTCTGTGAACAGGCATATCTTCATAGCCTAATATTTTTCCTACTTTAATTATTTTATCATCTTGAAAAATATTAATTAAAATCCTCAAATAATTTTCTTCGAAAGGCTCACAGTAATATTTATATCCCCTTAGACTTTTAAACACTTTCATAGTGTCAAAATAACCTAATTTCATATTTTTCAAAGAATGATCACAGTTAAAATCAAGAACAGCACCAAGACTTTCGACAGGCTGAACAGTTGTAATGTTTAAATTTTTATATTTGCGTTTTTTAATTAATCCAAATGACAGAGTCCTAACAGCTATAAAATCTATATAACCTTTTTTAGCAAGTACTCCAATAGGAAGATTGTCAGCAAATCCTCCGTCAATATACTTTTTACCATCAACTTCTTCTGATTTAAAAGCTGGGTAATTAGCACTTGCTAAAATATAATCTATCATTTTCCCATAAGGGATTTCTTGCTTTAAAAGTTCTAATGATCTTTTGTCAGTTAAATTAACTGTGACTATACCATAATCCAAATCAGAACAGCGGATTTTATCCTCATCTATATATGTTTCCAAAAGAGCTCTAATTTTTGAAGTATCCAAACCTTTGTTGTTTAAAATTTCTTTAGAAATATTTAAAAGATAAGGTACATTTATTTCTGCTAAATTAAAAGTTTTTAAATCCTTTATTGCTTTTTCATCAAAATCGAATAAATCTGAAGATTTTGTATTAATCCAAATTTCTTTTAATAATTGAATATCCCCTTGAACTAACATAGCAGCATTTAGTGCACCGATGGAAGTACCAGATATACCACCTATTTGAACATTTAATTCCTTTAATGCTTCATAAGCGCCAACATGGTAAGCCCCTCTAGCGCCACCACCTTCTAAAACTAATCCGTACAAAGTTTTCCCCCCATTATTCAATTGATATTAATTTTACAGAACTTACTCCTTTAATTTTTTTCATATC
>JARBUP010000366.1 GCA_029239575.1 Bacillota bacterium | reverse complement strand
TATAAAGTCAAATTTATTCTATTTTTGAACTATGTTCTTTATTTATTTTAGTATCTCCATCACCATTATCACTGAAATAATCCTTTTTCAAGTTCACCACTACACCGCTTAAGCAAATTAGACCTATAAGGTTAGGTAATGCCATTAATCCATTAGCTGTATCAGCTAAAGCCCATACAAATTCCAAACCTCCCATTGATCCTATTACGATGAATATAATCCATAATATTCTAATAGGTTTGATACATTTTTGCCCGAATATATATTCCCCTGCTCTTTCACAATAATAGTTTACTGATATTAGGCATGAATATCCGAATAATACAGCTGAAAAAAGAACAATATAACTTCCTATATTTCCAGGTAAAGTTGCATTAAATGCTCTCATTGTAAGGGCAACGCCTGAAACACCTGTTGTCCATTCACCAGATATAACTATAGTAATTGCTGTAATAGTACAAATTATAATTGTATCAATAAATACTTCGGTAACACCCCATATAGCCTGTTCTATAGGATGGTTAACTTGAGCACTACTATGTATTATAGGTGAACTTCCCATACCAGCTTCATTTGAAAAAAGACCTCTTGCAATACCCATTTTTATTACCTGCCCTAACGCTGCACCTGCAAACCCTCCTGTTGCAGCAATAGGTTTAAATGCACTATTAAATATTAGTATAAATGCTTCAGGAACTTTATCAAAATTTAAAACTAAAACTAAAATTCCAGCTATAATATATAGCCCTCCCATAAACGGTGACAAATATTCACATACACGACCCATCCTTTTAATTCCACCAAGTATAACTACGCCAGTTAAAACTGCTAATATTATACCTGTTATAACTGGCTTAATCCCCCATTGTTCTTGGACTGAAAGAGCTATAGAATTAGTATCAACAACTGCACCCATAATAAAATATGTTATAATAACCATTATACAGAAAAAATATGATAGAAATTTACTATGAAGTCCTTTGTCAAGATAATACATTGCTCCACCAGCAATTGAACCATCTTCTTTTTTTTCACGATATTTTATGCCCAATGCTATTTCTGAGAATTTTGTTGCCATTCCGAAAAAAGCAGATACCCACATCCAGAATACTGCTCCTGGTCCACCTATAGCAATTGCTGTTGCAACGCCTGCTATATTACCAGTTCCAACAACTGCAGCAATAGCAGTCAATCCAGCCTGACCAGAAGTAATATCCCCATCAACACCGCTCTGTTTTTTAAACATCTTTCCAACGGTATTTTTCATTATGATTTTAAAATTAATTACTTGTAAAAATCTTAATCTAATAGTTAAAAAAATTCCTGTACCTACTATTAGCGCAATCATGTAAGGTCCCCATACAATACCATTTACAAAATCATTAATTTGAGTAATCTTTTCCATACGCCTTCCTCCTTTTTAGTTAATTAATAATAAAGCAATTAATGTGCCAAGTAATAAAAATTATATAATTGCTTAAAATGCTTATTTTTATACTAATAAATTTAATTATAAAAAGAGGATTGAAAATGTTTGTTTTTTACTTGTATACTTTATTTCACAAACTGTAAAATTTATTTCTCAAAATTTATATGCATTATATTATATTCTGACAACTTATTATACAATTGCCTTCTGCTTATGTCTAACGTCCTTGCTGTTTCACTTATATTATTATCGAATTTCATTAAAACATATTTTATATAATTGATTTCAGCGTTCTGTCTTATTTCTCTTAGCGATTTTAAACTTATATTTAATTCAAACTGACCATCATTTCTTAATTTTATAGATGGTAAATCTTTTATTCTAAGTACTCCAGTGTCACTTAGAACAACAAGTCTTTCTATTAAATTTTTAAATTCTCTGATATTTCCCGGGTAATCATAGCTCATCAAAATTTCCATCAATCCATCTTCTAAGTTTTTTATTTTTTTCTTCATTTCATTTTGATAATTGTTCAAAAAAAACTTTAATAATATAGGAATATCTTCTTTCCTTTCTCTTAATGGCGGAACTTCAATAGTAATTGTATTAATTCTGTAAAACAAATCTTCGCGGAACTTTCCTTCATTTATTTCTTTATCAAGATCACGATTAGTAGCGCTTATAAGCCTTAAATTTACTCCAATGCTTTTATTGCTTCCTATTCTTTCAATTGTTTTATTTTCTATTACTCTTAATAGCTTTACTTGGGTATTATAAGATAACTCCCCAATTTCATCTAAAAATAATGTGCCACTATCTGCTTCTTCAAATCTGCCAATTCGTTTTTCATTAGCTCCTGTAAATGCTCCCTTCTCATGTCCAAACAATTCAGACTCCAATAATCCATCAGAAAACACTTGACAATTAACTGCTACAAAGTTTTCATTTTTTCTATTGCTACATTCGTGAATATATTTAGCAATAACTTCTTTACCAGTACCTGACTCACCAAGTATCAATATATTTGAATTGCTTTCAGCTGCTTTTTTTGCTATTCTCAAAACTTCTTTAAACTTATTGCTATAGGTATCCAACAAATAATTAAAATTGTTTAAATTATTTTTAATTGCTTTATTATCATTTTTTAGTACAGTAATTTTCACTATTTTATCTATTTCATTGAGGAGAATTTTTGGATCCTGTCCTTTTATAAAATAACCAAATGCTCCTAATTTAATAGCAGTAACAGCATTCTCAACTGTACTGAATGCTGTTACTAATATAACTTCACAACTGTAATTATTAT
>JARBUP010000064.1 GCA_029239575.1 Bacillota bacterium | reverse complement strand
ACAAAATTAGTATTATTCATTATCTCACCAACAATTCACTTAAGATTTTTATATAACAGCTATAACCAAAACTGTAAGCTGCAATTATCAGTAAATATATTAAAGAAAATTCCATGTAGCTTGAAATTATTATATCAAATTTATGGGAAATAGTCTCTATTTTTTTTGTCTTTTTTGTATATTTAGAAATTGAACTGGATATAAAAGTAAAATAAAATAAAAGAGGAAAAAATATAAAATAATCTAAAAAAGTAAGAACTAAATACAATTTATCTGTTTCCATAATTTTAAAAAGATATAATACTGATATTCCGTAATATAATGAGAAAAATCCAAATAAGCTGTTTATAAAAACGCTTTGTCCAATTATTGTTAGCGCAATTAGTATAATAAAATATAGTATATTACGTTTTAATATATTAAAAAATAATGAACTTAAATTTAATTGTCCTATATTTTTATAATCTATTGCAATAATATTTTTTTGATCTAATAATGCATAAATAAGCGCTGATAAAATTAATGCTACGATCATAATTAATAGTAAAACTATTAATTTTTTATGTTCTGAATACACTAATTTTTTAAATGATTTATTCATAAAAAAACCTCCTAACAGCTATATTTAATAATATGCTTGCTAAGAGATTTAATTACTATTTGAAATGTTTGAATTAGTTGTTTAACCAATATAAAATTCCTATTATTGTTTTACTATCTGTTATAGATCCGTTGGCTAACATTTGTTTTGCTTCATCTTTAGTTATATTTATTATTTCTATATTTTCATCCTCATCAAATATTGTTTGACCTGATGTTAATTCTTCTGCTTTATATAAAAAAATTTTTTCATTTGTAAAACCAGGCGAAGAATAAAATTCATATATTTTTTTTATATTTGCTGTTTCATAACCTGTTTCCTCTTTTAATTCTCTTATAGCACATTCCATTGGATCTTCAGAAACATTCATTAATCCTGCAGGTATTTCATATAAAAAATCTTCAACAGCTTTTCTATATTGTTTTACGAGAATTATTTCATTTTTATCATTTATTGCGATAATAGCTGAAGCACTTTTATGATCTACGATTTCTCGTTTAGCATATTTTTGATTTTCAAGTTCTACTGTATCAACACGTAAATTAACTATTTTTCCTTCAAATATTTTTTCGCTTTTAACTGTAAATTCTTTGTTCAAAATTTCCTCCTCATAAAAGCTTGTTATTATTCAATAGTAATAATATCACTTTTTACTAAGTTGTCAAGGCATTTATAATCAAAAAAAAAGAGCCATATTTCAAATAATAGGCTCTATATAATCGTTATGATACTTTTTGTTCTAATCTTAATTTATCAGAAATCATTGCTATAAATTCTGAATTTGTAGGTTTACCTTTATTGTTTTGAATAGTATAACCAAAGATATGGTTTATAGTTTCAATTTTACCCCTTGTCCATGCAACTTCAATTGCATGTCTAATTGCTCTTTCAACTCTACTTGGTGTTGTTCCATATTTTTGAGCAATCATTGGATATAATTCTTTTGTGATAGCACCTAATAATTCTATATTATTTACTACATCTATTATTGAAGTTCTTAAATACTGATAACCTTTAATATGTGCAGGAACCCCCACTTCATGCAATATCTCAGTTATTTTTACTTCTAAGCTAACTTCAGCATGTATTTTTTCATTATATACTACTTCTTTATTTTTATTTTGAACTTTTGATGTTTCAAATTCTGATATTTGTAAAAGTCTGTCTGCAAAAGATTCAAAATTAAATGGTTTAACTATGTAATAATCAACACCCATGTTTATTGCTCTTTGAGTTACTTTATCATGCCCAACTGCTGATAATATAATTACTTTAGGATATTTTTTAAGCTCTTTTTTCTGTAACTTTTCTAAAACTCCCAAACCATCAAGATGTGGCATAATTATATCTAAAATTAAAATATCAGGTTCGCATCTTTCCACAGCTTCTAAAGCTTTAAGCCCATCATCAGCCATGTCAACGATATCAAAGCAATTTTTGCTTATTAAAAAATCCTTTAATATTAACCTAAATTCCTTATTGTCATCAGCTATAACTATTTTTACTTTTTTTTGCATTTTAATCCCCCTATTAAAATATTATTACTAATATAATATACGCATAATATTTTAAAATTCCTTTTTTTTTTATTATTTTTTTATAAAATTTTGAAAATATTTTATTTTAATACAATTAATGCGTTTTATATTATATATTATTCTCAATACATTATAATATACGCAAATTAAATTTTAATTCCTTCTTTTTTTTCAAATTTTATTTATTTTTTTAAAAACATATAGAAAAAAATGTAATTAATTAAATTATATATATATCTTAGTCGTTTTATGCTAAAAAAAATATTGCTTCATGCGTCACTTAAGTGATTCATGAAGCATAGCATTATTAAAATTATAACTGTGATTTGTCGCTATTATAAATTTCATCAAATAACCATTCTATATAAATTCCATATCCTTTAGTTGGATCATTCATAAATACATGTGTTATTGCTCCCACAATTTTTCCATTTTGTATAACAGGACAACCGCTCATACCTTGAATAATTCCATTTGTCAGCTGTAGTAATTCATCATCAACAATTTTTATAACAAAACTTTTTTGGTCAGGTCTACTTTGAAAAAATAATTTTGTTATTTCTATATTATATTTTTTAATTTCACTATTTACACAAGAATATATTTGTGCAGGACCTATTCTGATATCTTCTCTGCTTCCAACTTCAATTAAATCGTTTTTAAAATATTTTACTCCATATTCATTAATATTACCATAAATGCCGAAATCTGTATTATCATATACTGTTCCTAAATTTTCTTCATCTTTTAAAATATAACCAATAATTTCACCAGGTTCTCCTTTTTTACCTAATTTAATATTTGTTATATTAGCTTTAGAAATAACACCAGTTTCAATATCGATCAAATCACCAGTATCTGCATCTGAAATTCCATGGCCGATAGCACTAAATCTTCCTGTTTCAGGATCAATAAAAGTCACTGTACCTATACCTGCTATATCATCCCTTGCCCAAAATCCAAATTTAATTTCATTACTATTATACATTTGAACAGGTGTTATAGAATAGTTAGATATAATACCATCTCTTTCTATTTTTAAATCATATGGCTTTATACCATTTTCTTCTGTATAATTTAAAATATCTTCAGTTGACTTTACTGAAATTGAATCAATACTTAAAATTTTATCACCTATTTGAATTTTTGATATTTTAGCAGGAGATGTTAATACATTTTCATTATTGACTATATCCGCTAATCCCACAACTAAAACACCTTCAGTTTTTAATTCTACGCCAATTGTTTGACCACCTACCATGACGTATTTTTTTTCTAAATCTGTGTTCTGATCACCAAATTTATTTAACATATATGGATTTGCTTTTAAATCAAATCCATATAAAACAGCAGTAAAAACTATTGCTATAAAAAAAATGAAGAGCAAAACTCTTTTAGCGTAATTATGCATCATAATCTCCTCTAAAGTTTTACTCTTACTTTTACCATGTTAAACTGTTTTTATACTTAGATATTATTGATATTATTGCTAATATCTATTAATTCTTTAGCATTGCTCAGTGATTTTTCTGTTATTTTCATACCGCTTAAAAGCCTTGCTATTTCATGAATTTTATTATCATCACTTAATTTTTTAACAGTGCTATATGTGTTATTTTCAACAACATTTTTTTCTATATAAAAATGATGCTTTGAAATAGAAGCTATTTGAGGAGAATGTGTAACACAAATAACTTGATGATTTAATGAAATATATTTCATTTTAATCCCTGCCATTTGAGCTGTTTTACCACTTATTCCTGTATCTATTTCATCAAATACTAATGAATCTATTAAATCTATATCAGAACACAATTTTTTAAATGCTAACATAATTCTTGAAGCTTCACCGCCAGATACAACTTTTTGTACTGAATTTAAATCACTACCCGCATTAGTAGCTATTAAAAATTCTACAGAATCTAAACCGTCTGGAGAAAAATCAGATTTTTTAGTAATATTGACTTGAAATAAAATATTTTTCATGTTTAAATCATTTAATTCAATTAAAATTTCATTTTGCAAATAATGAGCTGCTTTTTTTCTAGTAACAGATATATTATCGGCTAAAACAGAAATTTTATTAAATAATTGTTTTTGTTCTTTTTTTAGAATTAGCAAATTAGATTCTGCTTGTTTTAAAATTTGTAATTCATTGCAAATAGAATCTCTGTATTCTAAAATTTTTTCAATTGAAAAACCATATTTTCTTTTTAATCTATTTATTAATGAAACTCTTTTTTCTACTAAGTTAAGTTGTTCTTCATTTATATCAAGGTTGTCGGAATAGTCGATTGTTTCGTATACAAAATCTTGCATTTCCTCTAATAATAATTCAAGTTTTGAAAGAAACTGGTTTATATTTTCATCATAACTTTTTATTTTATTTAATAAGCTATAAGCGCTGTTCAGATTATTTATAACTGAATTTGAGTTATGGCTTATTATGTTATTTATTTCATTTAAAGAATTTTTTTCATCCTGTACAAATGATAATTTTTTTAATTCTTTTAATAATTTTTCTTCTTCTGATTCTTCTAAATTAGAATCATCAATTTCAGAAAGTTCATATGATAGCTGTTCGATTTTTGAATCTTTATTTATTAGTTTTTTCTCAAAATAATCAATTTCAATACATTTTTTGCTGTAATCTTTATATAAATTTAAGTACTCATCAAGCAAAGGCCCTAATTCCTTTAATACTAAGCTATCTAATAACTTAATGTGATTTTCTTTTTTAAATAAACTTTCATGGCCAAATTGACCGTATACGTCTATTAAATAACTTCCTATTTCTTTTAAAATATTTAAAGGAACAGTTCTCGAATTTATTTTATTAATGCTTTTTCCACTTTCTAATATTTCTCTTGTAACAATTAAAAAATCACCTTCATCAATAGAAATATTATTTGACATCAAAAATTCATTAAGTTTTATATTGTGGGATATATCAAAAATAGCTTCTATAAGAGCGCTTTTTTTCCCTTTTCTTATTAAATCCTTTGATGCTCTTTCTCCTAATATAATTAATAAGGCTTCAATTAAAATAGATTTTCCGGATCCTGTTTCACCTGTAAAAACATTAAATCCACTGTCAAATGTGATGGATTCTTTTTCAAATACAGCGAAGTTGCTAATATTTAGGTTTAAAAGCATTTTATCACCTGTTATCTAATACTTTTTTTGAATTCTTGCAATACATAATCTACTGCTTCTAAAGATTTTATAGCTACAAATACTGTGTCATCACCTGCTAATGTTCCAGCAATATCATCTAAACCCATATAATCAATTGCTGATGCGCAAATTTGTGCAGCACCTGGTATAGTTCTTATTATAATTAAATTTACTGCAGCATCTATTGAAACTACAGAGTTTTCAAATATTTTGTTTAATCTGTCAGTAATACCTTCTTGACTTTGTCCGATGGTAGCATATTTATACTTTCCATTCTTTGACATAACTTTCACTAATCTCAATTCTTTAATATCTCTTGAAATAGTAGCTTGAGTTACATCGATTCCCATAGCTTTTAAACCTTCAGCTAAGTCCTCTTGTGTTTCAACTTCTCTTTTTGAAATCAATTCTAAAATTTTAGATTGTCTTGTATACTTTTTCATTGGTCACCTCATAATTTATAATGATTCAAAAGCTTCATTTATTAAGCTTTTAAATATATTATTCTCAAATTTTTCTTTTTTCCCTTTTTTTATAAGGGCAAGATATTCTATATTCCCATTTCCACCTTTTACTGGGGAAAATGTTATATTATCAATAAATAAATTGTTTGACAAGCAGTATTCGTTAATATTATTTAATACTGTTAAATGTATTTTTTTATCTTTAATTATACCGTTTTTTCCTATATTGTTTTTGCCAGCTTCAAATTGTGGTTTGATTAATACTACAATATCTGAAGTTTCATGACTAATTTCGACAATTTTAGGCATAAGAATAATTAAAGAAATAAAGGATACATCAACTGTTATTATATCTATTTTTTCTTTAAAAATTTCTGTATCAACGTATCTAAAATTTATTCCTTCATGATTAATTACTTTTTCATTGCTTTTTAAACTGTGGTGTAACTGATCGTGGCCAACATCAACTGCATATACTTTACTTGCACCATGAAGTAAAAGACATTCTGTAAAGCCCCCAGTAGATGCACCTATATCAGTACAAATTTTATTTTGAACATTTAAATTGAAATACTCTATAGCCTTTTCTAATTTAATTGCTCCCCTGCCAACATATTTATTTTTATTATTTATAACAATAATACTATCATCAGATATTTTTGCAGAAGGTTTGTTTATTAAATTATTATTTACATAAACAGAGTCATTTACAATTAATTGTTTTGCTTTTTCTCTACTTTCTGCAAAACCTTTTAAAAATAAAAAAACATCCAACCTTTGTTCCATTGTTTTATGTTACCTTCCATATACTGCTACATATTTATTCTAAATAAAAGCAAATAATATTTAATTATTAATAATTTTGTTTATATTATAACATGAGGGTTTATAAATATCAATTATTAATTTAAATAATTATTAAAAATATACATTTATATTAAATTATCTTCCAAAAAAATGTATTGGTTTAAATATTGTATATATTTTATAAACTGAATTTATTATTCAGTGATTATTCATAGTTAGTTTCTATAAATTTAATTTTCTTTTGTGTATCTTCAAGTTTTTTCATGCAATAAGAATATGCCTTCATACCCTGTTCATAATTATTTATTAATTCTTCAATAGTTATTTCATTATTTTCAAATTTTTTTACTATATTTTTTAATTCATCAAATGCAACTTCAAAGTTATCATAATTATTTTCCATATTTTCCATCATCAATTGACCTCTTTATATATAAAGTTTGGGCTTTTACTTTAAAATCTTTAAATAAAATTTCTAAAATATCTTTTTCTTTTATTTGTGAAATGTGGTTTATTACTTTTCCATTTTCATCTTTTACTATTGAAAAGCCTTTTGATAAATTTATATTATAATTATTGCTTTTCAATTTTTCATTTAATAATTCAAGTTGAAAATTATATTCATTTAATTTTTTATTTGATTGTTCTTTCATTATGAACTTATAATTTTCAATTTTGTGTTTTAATTTATATATTTTTTCTAAAGGTAAATTACTTTTTAATATATATTTGTTAGCTTTTAACTCAGATGCTTTATAATTTAAATAATTTCTTGTTTCTGAATTTAAACTGTTTTTTAAATTATTAAGTTTAATTTCAATATCTCGATAGCCATAGATAATTCGTTCTGCAGCAGCAGTTGGAGTATGGCAGAATTCATCAGCTACTAAATCAGCTAACGTTCTGTCTATTTCATGTCCTATTCCAGTAATTATAGCAACTTTTGATTTATATATTTCCTCAGCTAATTTAATATCATTAAATATATTTAAATCCTCAAAACTTCCTCCGCCCCTTGATATTAAAATTACATCTGCTTTATTTTCATTAAAATAATGAATTCCATCCATTATATTTTGTTTTGATTTCTCGCCCTGCACTAAAACGTTATAAACTATTATTTCAAAGTCTGCATGTACAGATTCAAAAGTTTTTAAGATATCTTTTATGGCAGCGCCTGTTTTAGATGTTATTATACCGATTTTCCCTGGATATAATGGAATTTTATTGTTTTTTTCAAACATACCTTCAAGTTTAAGTTTGTCTATTAAAATTTGTAGGTCAGAAAGTATTTTACCCATTCCTAATCTTTCTATATTCCTAACATTTATTTGATAGCTACCTTTTACTTCATAAACAGATAGTTCACCTTCAACAATGATTTTATCCCCGTCTTTAGAAATATTTTCATCAAAAAAACAAACACAGTTAATACTTGAACTTTCATCATTCAAAGTAAAATATGTGTAACCAGTTTTTGATTTTCTTAAATTAGTTATTTCTCCTTCAACTCGAAGATTATTAAGGATTGCATTGCTCATGAGATATTTTTTTATGAATTGGTTGAGAGCGGAAACTTTAATAGGTTTTAATTTCATGATACCACCTGTCTATTATAGGCATGTAGGCAACTCCTACAGCGTTATCTGAAGAATTTTCTTTAGCTGGAAATATTACATTATAATTTTGTTTAAGCATATTATTTACATCATTTCTAATTATATTGTTTGATGCAACTCCGCCTGCTATAATGATAGAATTAAAAGAATAATTTAAATTTAATTTATTAATTATTTCAACTATACATGTTGAAATATATTTAAATAATGAGTTGATTATAGTTTTATTATTGTACTTATTAGTATTTAATAAATTTTTATAATAGTTCTCCATTCCTGATAAATTAATGAATGTTTCGCCGCTTATTTTAGGAAGTTTTATATTGGATATAGTAGAATTGTCACTTTTAATATCAAGATCATTTTCTATATGTTTTTCCATATAAAGACCGCATGGAAAATTAAAACCCATTTCAGTTCCAATTCTATCAATTAACTGTCCAAATGTTATGTCTTTACTTCCACCTATGATTTCGGATTCATAACCAATATTTGACTTTTTAACAGATAAAAATTCAGTTGTTCCACCTGATATGTGTATTGCAAGAATATTTTCGTTTAAGTGTTTATAGTTATCATTTTCTATTAAAGATGCTGCTATATGATTTTCTTGATGTGAATATTCCACATATTCAGCATTCAATGTTTTTGCTATGATTTTTCCGTAATTTTGTCCTACAGTAAAAACAGGCATATAAGAACCTTCAACATTTCTTGGCCTTGAACTCACTGATACAGTTTTTACCTCGCTAAAATCTATATTTATATTATTATATAGCTCATTGAAATTTTGAAGATGCTGAAAAACTGCTTCTTGTTGTCTTAACCCCTTTTGACCTGTTGGTACTAATAAAACTTTTCTTTTATCATATAATATTTTTTTAGTTTGTTCATCTACTATAGCAATTGAAGTTGTATATGCACTTGTATCAATTCCTATTATATAATGCTTCATTTTTGTATTTCCCTCAAAACAGTGCCTAATATTCCATTGATGAATTTATGAGAATCTTCTTTTGAATATTTTTTACATATTTCAACAGCTTCATTTATGGATACATTGTTTGGTACGGAATCATTGTATAAAATTTCAGATAAAGCTACTCTAAGTATAGCAAGATCTACCTTAGCAATTCTATTAATTTTCCAATCCTTTGAATTTTCAGTTATATAGTTATCTATTTCTTCTATATTGTCTATTAAATCATAAATTGTTTTAGTAAAGTAAACTTGATCTAAATTCTCTAATTCAAAATGAGAAATATAGTTGCTTAAAAGTTGTTTATCAAATTCCTTGTTTACATCCATACTATATACAATTTTTACTGCTTCTTCCCTGGTTTCTTTTCTGTTCATTTTTCCTCCGAATATTTTCTAATAAATAAAGCTAAAATTTCTGTAAAACTAAGTATAGATTGACAATGGAGTATTGTCAATCTATATTCTTAGGTCTATGATTTTTAATTGTTACTCTATTTCAGTATCTATTGTTTTTTCTACTTGTTTTTCTTTTTCTGTTACAATGTTTAATACATGTACATTAACACTTGCTACTGTTAAATCTGTCATAGTTTCGATTTCTTTTTTAACAGCTGCTTGAACTTCTCTGGCTACTTCATTAATTTTGTAACCATATTCAACATTAACAAAAATATCTAATACAACAGTATTTTCATTTATTTCGACCTTAATTCCTTTAGAATAGTTATTTTTAGAAAAAAGGTTTGAAATGCCTTCTGCTACACCAGTACGCGCAGTAGAAACACCTTTAATTCCGCTAGTTGCAATACCAGCAATAATCATTACAACATCATCAGATATTTTTACTTGGCCATTTTCAAAAATTTCATTTTCCATCGAAGCACCTCCCTAAGTATGACTAATTATATCAGAAGTTGTAATATTTTACAAATCAATATTATCAAATTTCACAATTTTTATTTGAGAAGGATCATAGCTTGTTTCTGATACAACGATATCTAATATTTTAGTTGCATCCGCTTGTTCGATTGTGTCATTAGTTATAACTTTAATCATATTTTCATCAACTACAACTATTGATTCATCGTATCCTTTAGTTTGAAGCATTAATTCTATACTTTGTTCTTTTTTAATATAATTGTTTTTATTTAATAATAAATCTTCAAATTGTTTTTTAGTATTTTCGGAAATTAATCCGTTACTTAAATTAGATTCAAGCTGATCAACTATATCCATATTACTTTTTTCTTTACTTAATTTAAAGTTTGAAAAACTTATATTAAATTCTTCTGAATTAGTACCTGCAACTGCAGAATCTTTTCCAGTATCTGATGAAGATTTGTCTTCTGTATCAGTTTCAGTTTTTTCTTCATTACCATTTAAAGCTGCAATATCAGTTATATCAGTAATGTCACCTAAAATTTCAGAAATGGATTTGTCATCAGAAGTAACACCTGCAACTTTTTCTTCATCAGCAACTTCTGTTGTTGCATCAGATGTTTGTGTTTCATCAGTTGCTTCTGTTGTATCAGATGGATCTGTTTCGTCATTAGTTTCAACTAATTCTACTGAAGCTTCTTCACTGTTAACTTCTTCTTGCATTTGAGCGTATTCATCTGGATTAAATTCATCCTTTGGCGACATAGTTAGGTTAACATAACCTATTATAAATATTATTGCCAAAGATGTTAAAAATACTAAAGTTTCTTTTTTTAAAATCATTTTGTACCCCCTAATTCACCTATAAGTTTTTTTATTTTGTTAGCCATTGGCTCTTACTATTTCAATATCATTAATTTGAATATTCAGTAAAGTTTTTACTGAATTCATTAAAATTGTTTTTATATCTTGTTGTCCGGAGTAGTTTACTACTATTAATACACCGGATATTTCTGGATATTTATAATACTTTTCTACTACTTCGTCACCGCTACTCAGAATTACTTTGTTTTGTTTAGTATCTCTTTTAACTTCTCTTTTTATACCGTCGCTGCCTGTTTCAACATCAGTTTCACTTGATGTGTTTTCATCATAAACAGGTTCAAGTTGAGGAGTGTTCTTTGTATATAGCATTACATCAATGGAAGTTACCCCCTCAATTTTGCTTAAAATCTCTTCCACTCTTTTTTCTAACAAATAAGTATATTCATCAGTTTGAGTTGCGTTTTTCTGTGGAATTAAAGCAGAGTTTTTAGAAGTTTCATTGGTAAATTTTGAAGTATCAAATTTTAATAATACGGAAATGGCTACTAATATTATTAAAATATTTACGGCATATACCAATTTTTTGTTTTCTTTAAAAACTTTAAAAATATTGTTTTTTTCAAACATATGACCTCCTTTGTTTATTTTATATCATGAATCAATTTTTATGCTTTCTGCACTTATGTCAAATATACTTGCTAATTCATTTTTTAATTCATCTGTGTCCTCTATATTTAATACTTTATTTAAAGTGACTACAGCATTAATATTTAAGTCTTTATCAAAATTGAGCACAATATTTTTTACCACGTCCTCCCCGTTATAAATGTCATTATTTATAATATCAATATATTCATTATTAATACTTTCTAAGTTTATTTCTCTTTCATATGAAATTTCTTGTTCAGGAATGTCATTTAAAAAGCTATCAAATTTTATGTTTGAACTTAAAAATATATTATCTATGATGTATATCATAATAAATATTTTAACAGTCAGCTTTGTGAAACGCTGGGTTTTACCATCTGGAAAAATAATCATTATCACATTGAACATCAATATAAAAATTAGTATGTTTATTATTGTATTTTTCATAATCTACCCAAATATGTTATTCATATAATTTAGTAAAATCGAATAGTATACTGTTACTATTATTAT